>SFMJ01000014.1 GCA_004553095.1 Bacteroidales bacterium | reverse complement strand
TTTCAGTCACATACAGGAGTATGCTCCTTTCAGCAAGTAATCAAAATCGACTCAAGGCTACGACCTCTACGACCCCAAAAATTTAAGGAACGCGCTCTAGTGGAGTGGGGGTGGGGCTTTATTTGTGCTGATTTTTTACTATATTTGTCGGCGATTTAACATGGGATATATCATGCAATTGACAAAACACATCATCATCGCTGCGGCATTGGCTCTTTCGCTCCCTGCCGCCGCCCAATTATCCGCCTCTCCCCTGCGCTTTGAGGCCGATGCCGCAGGCTATATAGAGCGTGCTCGCGCCATGCGTCAAGCCGGCAATTATGCCGGTGTCATCGACCAGCTCAAGCACCTCGACACGCAGCATATCGCCCTCTCCGACAGCCAAATAGAGGAATACACATTCCTCCTCGCCGAGGCTTACTATCAGCGCAATGACAGCGAGTGTATCAACCTCCTTATACAATTTCGCAACAATTACCCCGCCTCGCCATTGGCACCCCAAGCATCTCTCGCCATCGGCGACTATTATTTCTTCGACGAGCAGTGGCCCACTGCCCTCGAAGCTTACGATATGATCGACATAGATCGCCTCAATCGTGATCAAAAACTACTATATTCATATCGCAAAGGCGTTTGCTTTATCAAGACCGGCCACTTCGCCGAGGCTCGTCCTCTGATAGCCACCCTCAAAGATAACGACAAGTATGCCGATGTCTATCACTTCTATCACGCATATCTCAGCTATATCGATGGAAAGTTCAACGACGCTTACCGAGAATTCCAACTCGTCTCCCCGAGTGTCGAAGGCCTCGAAGCCGGATACTATATGACCCAAATAGAATATACTTGGGGAAAGTATGACGATGTCATCAAGCATGGCGAATCATTGCTCCGCAAGCATCCCATCAAAGAGCTGGTGCCCGAGATCCAACGCATAGTCGGCTTGAGTTATTTCAAGCAAGGAATGCCCGACGTGGCTGAAGGATTTATCGAGAGTTACCTCACCAAGATCGAGGGTAAAGCCACTCCCGAAGAGGATGCCATCTATGCTATGGCCGCCATCGACTATCGCAATAGTCGCTACACCCAAGCCATCGAACGCTTCTCGACGCTGACCCATCGGCAAGATGCCATCGGGCAGAGTGCATATCTCTACTTGGGTCAATGCTATCTGAATCAAGACAACGCCTCGCAAGCCGCTATCGCCTTCGAGAAAGCCACCCGCATGGCCTACGACAACAACGTGTCGGAGACTGCACTCTACAACTATGTCACCGCCCTGACACGCGGCGGCAAAGTGCCCTTCTCTTCGGCTGCCGACCTCTTGGAGACTTTCATCAAGCGATATCCCGATTCCGAATATACTCCACAAGTCAAGGCTTATCTTGCCACAGCCTATTACAACGACCGCAACTACGAGCAGTCGCTCCGCATTCTTAACGCCATCACCTCACCCGGCAAGGATATCCGGGCTCTGCGCCAGAAAGTGCTCTACGAGCTTGGGGTCGAATCTATCACCAACAATCGTCGCGAAGCCGCCATCCCCTATCTCAAAGAGGCAGCCTCCATGCGCAATGCCGATCGCGACATCGCCGCCCAATCCTCACTCTGGCTCGGTGACGCCCTCTTCTATCTCAACAGATATAGCGAAGCCGAGAAGGCTTACGACACCTTTGTAAAAGCCGGCACAGCCTCGCCCAACTATGCCTTGGGACTTTACAACCTGGCATATAGCCGCTACAAGCAGTCGAACTACTCCGGGGCTGCCGCCGATTTCGGCAAGGCTCTCAAGGCCAAAGAGTCGCTCACCCCGCGCCTCGCCGATGATGCTCGTATCCGTCGCGCCGACTGCCTTTACTACACTCGCGACCTCGCCGGTGCCGCCCAACTTTACACCGAGACCATCGATGCCGACGCCACCGACGCCGACTATGCCCTCTACCGCCGCGCTGTGGTCCGTGGCCTCCAAGGCAACAACAGCGCCAAAATCGCCGACCTCCAACGCATCGAGAAAAACTACCCCGACTCTCGCTGGCTCTCCAAAGCCCTGCTCGAAGAGGCTGTTACCTACGAAGAGACCGGACGCAAAGACCTCGCCGCCGAGGCATATAAGAAACGCCTCTCCCTCAACGGCACTGCCGATATCGACGAACTCCTCCGCATGGCGGCTGCCATGTACGACTCCCGCAAATGGGCTGACCTCCTCGACGTTACCGAACGGATCAAGCATGCCGGAGGCCTCGAGGCTGACGAAATCGCCGACATCAACTACTATGAGGCTGAGGCTCTCAACTACCTCAACCGCCGCTCCGAAGCCATCGAAATCTACGAATCGCTCGCCCAAAATCCTTCATCGCTCCCCGGTGCGAAATCCGCCGTAACTTTGGCTCAATTCGACCTCGATAAGAAGAATTATGAGGCCGCCCGATGCCGTATGGAGGAGTTTACCGACGTCGGTACGCCCCATCAATACTGGCTCGCTCGCGGCTTTATCGCCCTTGCCGACGCCTACCACGGTCTGGGCAAAACATATCTCGCCAAGGAATATCTCAACAGCCTCAACGAGAACTATCCCGCCACCGACGATGACATCCCCTCGCTGATCTCATCGCGCCTCAAGAAGTGGAAATAATCATCTCTTACCTTCATATCAAGAAAGAATCAAATCACAATCCCATCACCATAACACTATGACAATCACCCGATCGAAATATTTGATCCTCACCGCGGCAGCATCACTCCTCGCACTCTGCGCCATACCCGCTTCGGCACAATACGACCAGCAGATCAACGTCGAAGGAGAGTATGTGCCGGAATATATCAACCATGACCGCATCGGCCTCTTCCCCCGTCCACTGAAGTTGAGCGCCGAAGAGTCATCGCTCGACTACTCCACGCTGGGCGTAGCAGCGAATTTCACACCCCAAGCCCTCCCCATCGAGGCGACAGTCTGGGGTGCCATTCGCGACTATTCCTCGCGCCGTGGTTATCTCGACTTCGGTCTCGGCTCATGGCTCGAAAGCACCTTGGCTGCCGGCTATCGCTTCATCGATAACTCCTCTTCAGCACTCGGCATCCGGCTGCAACACAACTCCACATCCCTCTGGAAGCCCCGCATCAGCCCCGCCACTGCCGACAACAAAATGTGGCGTTATGATGAAGCCATCGGCATCTATGGCCATCACTCATGGAGCGGAAAAGGAACGCTGAGCGCCGCCATCGACTATCATATCGGCAATTTCAACTACTATGGCTTTGCACCCACCACCGCCGACCCCGATGCCGCTATCGAAAGCCCTACACAGACCATCCACGACATCTCGGCGCGAGTAGGCTGGCAGTCTCCGGCTCTGATCGACAACATCCTCTGGCACGCCCAACTCGGTGTGCGCCACCTCTCCTTCCGTCGACTCTATATGCCCAATGATGTCGACCCCTTGCAACCCCTCTCCGCCCCCGGCAGCCGCGAAACGGATATCAACCTCAATGCCGGTTTCTCATTCCCGACATCCTCCAAGTCTGCCCTCGGCATCGACCTGAACACCGATGTCGTAACCTATAATAACGACATCGACACCTACGGCATTGTCACCCTCACTCCATACTATCGTTTCAACCGACAGCGCATCAACCTGCGCATCGGTGTGAACTTCGACCTCGCTTTCAAGGCCGGACCTGAGACCAATCGCTATGCCACGGTCCACTTCGCGCCCGACGTGAAATTCGACTTCAATGCCGGTCCGGTGGCGCTTTACCTCCACCTTCTTGGGGGCTCCGACCTCCATACCCTCGCCAATATCCGCGAGTATGACTACTATCAGATGCCCTCGATCAGCAACAGCAACCCGGTGTATACTCCGCTTGATGCACATTTCGGCCTCCGCACCGGCCCCTTTGCCGGCTTCCACGCCGGCATCGACGTGGCTTATCGCACCAGCCGCGATCAGCACCTCGGCGGGCTATATAACACCTGGCTATGCCTCGGCATCCCCGTCGACGGCTGCCCTCCACTCCCCATGGCTGATGCCTCCGGCCGAGCCATCATCGTCAACACCGACCCCGATGGTCGCGCCAACGTCTCCGGTTTCTCTTTCGGCGTAAACCTCGGTTATGACTCCGGCAGATATTTCAAGATCGACGCCGAAGGTCGCTACCAGCACCAGAATGGCAAAACCGGCTATTTCAACGGCTACGACCGCCCCGAATGGACAGCCCAAGCCACCATCGAGTCAAACCCCTGGAGCACTCTCCGTTTCCGCCTCGGATATGAACTCAGAGCCCTACGTCGCCCCGCTCTCCGCGCTCGCTATGCCGACGCTTCTGTCATCGACCCGGACATCGTGGTGGACTATAGACTCCCCAACTACTCCGGTCTCAGTTTCGGCGCATCATACGGCATCACCTCGCAACTCAGCGTCTGGGCGCAAGCCGACAACCTCCTCTGCCGACGCAACTACTCCGCAGCCGGACTCCCCGAATCAGGAATCCGCGCCGCCGCCGGCATCTCACTGATATTCTAATATTTACATTACCAACCAAGGGGCATCATCCGAGGGTGATGCCCCATATATTTTCCTACTCTATGACCATCAAAGAAATGCAAGAGGCTGTCGACCGTTGGATCGGCGACATCGGACATGGATACTTCTCCGAACTCACCAATATGGCGCTACTCACCGAAGAAACCGGCGAACTCGCCCGCATCATCGCTCGAGTCTATGGCGACCAAATCGCCAAACCGGGCGACCTGACCGACCCCAGACAGAACCTCGCCGAAGAGATTGCCGACGTGCTCTGGGTCCTCACTTGTATCGCCAACCAAACCGGCATCGACCTCCAGAAGGCTTTCGACGACACCCTGAAAAAGAAAGAGAGCCGCGACCGTAATCGCTTCTCTCCTAAAAAATAACAGCGCGTTCCTTATCCCCCCCAAAAAGAATGTCCCTGATATCACATCAGAGACATTCTCAAAGTTGGAAATTGATACAATATTTATTTATGAAAAACCACATCGTTTGAAAACAAGTTATTCTTCAAGCGAGAAAGAGATCTCCATTTCGGCGGTGCTCTCCACGGGAGATCCGCCATCGTCGGCGGGAGTCCAGCGAGGCATACTCTTAACGAGTCTGATAGCCTCAGCCTCCAAGTCGGGATCAACCATACGCTTGATTTTGATATTGCCTATCGATCCGTCGGCCTTGATCGTGAAGACTACGCCGACCACACCCTCGATGCCATTCTCTTTGGCTCTCTCGGGATAGACCATATTCTTCGCTATATACTCCTTCTCGGCAGCCTTGCCGCCGGGGAAGCTTGCCGGAGTCGCTGCCATCGATACGATCGAGGCCGACACCATCGCCAAGAGTGATAATATCAAACGTTTCATAACCTTCAGATTTTGTAGCAATCGAGCATATTTCCTTAAAAGATCAGCCTCGGCAGCATCGATTTTGGGGAGATACGCACTCTTGCTCGGTGGATCATTCTTTGCTTCTTAGACACTGCAAATTTAAAAAAGATTATTCTGCCATCCTAAAAAATTTCAGTCAGCCTCCATCTCGATCAGATCGAGCAGTGTGGAGCATGCATCCTCCAAGAGGTCGAGCACTACATAGAATCCGGCGACACCCTCATAATAAGGGTCGGGCACACAATATTCCGAGGGGTGATCCTTGGCAAATTCGATCATCGCCACCACCTTGCCATCGCGCTCATCGGTGTCGGCAAGTTGATGGAGTTGCGACATATTCTGATCGTCCATACCGATCACCAAGTCGAAGTCGTCGAGGTCATATCCGTGGATCTTACGAGAGCGATGTTCCAGACGATATCCGCGTTGATAGGCTGCACTGCGCATACGGCTGTCGGGGAGATCGCCGGCATGGCCGCCATAGAAACCGGCGCTGTCGCACTCCACGTCAACACCTCGCTTGGCGGCAAGTTGCTCGGTAATGCCCTGCGCTGCCGGACTCCGACAGATATTGCCGAGACACACGAAGAGAAGTCGCACGGGACGCTGCTCGGCGCGCGCCGCCGCCACTGCCGCCGCCACTGCGCGACGTACATGTGATGTGGGTCGTGGTGAATAGATCATATCTTTTTTAGAATGCAAATTTACAATTAGAGCGCAAATTTACAATTAGAGCGCAAATTTACACTTTTTTCAAAAATTTCATACTATAAAATTACACTTTTGCCCACTTTTGCCCACTTTTCCTCTTTTTATTCCCTTTATTATACTCCTTTGATTATTTTTTTATAACTTTGTGAATTATTTCGCTTTACAGCGATCTTAGAGCGAACGCTCTAACCTCTTCAGTCACCACTACACCATATATAAAGAAGCATGAAAACCGCTCTCATTACAGGCATTACAGGGCAAGATGGCAGTTATCTTGCAGAACTTCTACTCTCCAAAGGCTATGATGTGCATGGCGTGATCCGTCGCTCATCTGTGGATTATCGCGAACGCATCGCCCACATCGAGGGGCATGCCAATTTCCACCTTCATTATGCCGACTTGGGCGACTCGATGTCGATACTCCAGGTTGTGTCGAAGGTGCGTCCCGACGAATTCTACAACCTTGCTGCCCAGAGCCATGTGCAAGTATCGTTCGACTCCCCCGAATTTACCGCCGATGTCGACGCTACGGGCGTGCTCCGTTGCCTCGAGGCTATCCGCCTCTGCGGTTTGGCATCCACTTGTCGCTTCTACCAAGCCTCCACATCCGAGCTCTATGGCAAGGTGGAAGAAGTGCCCCAAAATGAGAACACACCCTTCCACCCCTACTCCCCCTACGCCGTTGCCAAACTTTATGGCTTCTGGATCGTCAAGGAATATCGCGAAGCCTACGGCATGTATGCCTGCTCCGGCATCCTCTTCAACCATGAGAGTGAGCGCCGCGGTGAGACCTTCGTTACCCGCAAGATCACCCTCGCCGCAGCCCGCATAGCCCAAGGCAAGCAAGACAAACTCTATCTCGGCAATCTCTCCTCTCTCCGCGACTGGGGTTATGCTCGCGACTATGTAGAGTGTATGTGGCTCATTCTTCAGCAGGACACTCCCGAAGACTTCGTGATCGCCACCGGCGAGCAGCACACCGTCCGCGAGTTCTGCCAACTCGCTTTCCACCATGCCGGCATCGAACTCCGCTGGGAGGGTGAGGGTGAACAAGAGAAGGGTATCGACACCGCCACCGGTCGTGTCCTCGTGGAAGTCAGCCCCGACTTCTACCGCCCCACCGACGTGGTCAACCTCTGGGGAGACCCCACAAAAGCAAAAGCAAAATTAGGGTGGGATCCTACAGCCAAAACATCGTTCGAACAGCTCGTCAAACTTATGGTCGACCATGATATGGAAAAGGTGGCTGTCGAACGTGCCGGAGAGCACATCCGCACCAACCTCGCCGAATACCTCGAGAAGGGTATCGTAAAATAATCCCACGCTCTTCTGCCTCAATATGAGCAGTAACAGCAAAGCTCAATCCTCAATGCTCGACCGTCGCCCGGCGATCGACCGACACACCTCGCTCGCATTCGCCTGGCTCCAGACCATCCTGACTCTATTGGTGGTGACAGCTCATCTATATTCTTCTTATGACATTCAAAATGGTTTTCGCTATGTAGCCAACTTTTCAGGACCTTGCATCAGCATCGCCTCCATCTCCGGGTTCTTCTTTATGTCCGGATATCTTTTCTTTGCCAAGTTTGAGAAATTCGGCAAACAAGAATACCTCTACGCCCTCCGAAGTCGAATTAAGACACTCCTCATACCCTTCCTGCTATGGAGTATAATTGCTTACTCCATCAATGCTCTTTTTTATCACAACGGGTGGGTCGATTTTCCTTTCTATCAACCTCCCTACCGTCTCGACCTCTTACTTTGGAGCTTATTCACCGGAACTGAAATCATAACCATTGGCAATTTCACGCTTCATGGCCTTTCATTCCCCGGAGCCCATTTCGTCCTTTGGTATATTCTCGACCTAATGCTCATTATACTGTTCACTCCACTGATATGGTGGGCTGTCAAACGACTTAAACTGTATATTATACCCCTATTGCTAATAATATTATTTTATTATGGACATGGACCACATAGATTTTATCATGTAGATTGGATTTTCTTCCCTATTGGTGCCGCTTTTGCCATCTGCCGTACTGATATCAAGAAACTATTCTATCGCATCGGACCAATTTCTCTGATTGTTTCCATGATAATGCTTTGTATATACACTTATATGTATACTGATTTCGATGCTCATCATATTGAACATGGTCCGAAAAGCTTTTATTTTATATGTGTCCTGGTTGTCGTATTATTGATCGCACAGCTATATCTCGCCTTTCGTGCCACCCAAAAGATCGCCGACACTCCATCCGGTGCTCCTCTCCGACACTCCATCACAGAGCATATAATATCTATCGCTCCATACACCTTCTTTATATATGTAACACATGATATCCACACACCCAATGTCCTGATTCTTAATACATTATTACCACTTAAATCTATCGTAGGCGCCACGATTTTCAAAATCATCGAGATGATATTATATATACCGGTGAGATTCTATCTTTGTTATCTCATAGCGCGGCTTATGCAGAGATACACGCCGCGCCTGCTCGCGCTCCTCACCGGATCGCGTATCAATCGCAATTTCTTAAAATCTTAGAGCGCGTTCCTTAATGCAGGTATTGCTCCACATGATAGCGGGGGCGATGCTTGGTCTCTATATAGACCTTGCCCACATATAGCCCCACCAAGCCTATCGCCATCAGCATAACACCCCCGACGATCCAGAGCGACAACATCAGCGACGACCATCCCGGCACTGCCACCCCTTTAAGCAAGGAGACGACGACATAGATGCCGATGCCGATCCCCACCAGCACGAAGAGCATCCCAAGGGTCAATATCATATACATCGGGCGCACCGAGAAGGAGGTGATGCCATCAAATGCCAACCGCAGCATCTTCCGCCAAGTGTATTTCGTCTCTCCCGCCTCGCGCGCCATGCGTGTCTCATCGACCGTGGTCGACGGATAGCCGATCATCGGAACGATGCCCCGAAGATAGAGATTGCGCTCTTCATACTTCTCAAGTTCTATCACCACCCGACGCGACATAAAGCGAAAATCGGCATGGTTATAGATCGTCTTTAGTCCCAACTGCGACTGCAATTTATAGAAACACTCGGCTGTGAAACGCTTGATGAAGGAATCACTCTGACGCGAGGTGCGGACACCATACACCACATCATACCCATCATAATAATTATCCACCATCTCCGGTATGCACTCTAACGGGTCTTGCAAGTCGGCATCGATAGTCACCACGGCATCAGCCATGCCGACACCATCGACCGCTGTGAGCATCCCCGCCATGATCGCATTCTGATGCCCCACATTGCAGGAGAGATTGAGCCCATGACACCGCTTATCGCGCTCATGAGCCTCGGTGATAATCTGCCAAGTACTATCTCGGCTGCCATCATTCACCAGCAGGAGGAAACTATCTGCCGATACTTTCCCCTCCCGAGTCATCGAGTCTAAAAGCGACAACAAGCGGGGCAGAGAGATCGGCAACATCTCTGCCTCATTATAACAGGGAGCAACTATAGCGAGTTTTATAGGTGTCATATAGTAGACGAAAAGTTAAAGAATACGAGGTTCGAGGGAAGAATTGTGCAAAGATAACTAAGAAACTTGTAAAACGCAAGCAGACAGAGGGTGATAGAACGCACTCTAATTTGTAAAATTGAAAAAAAATAACTAATTTTGCAAACCCGTAGCGAAAATTGCCCTCGGATCGGATGCCGCACATACCGGGGTCAAAGGGCAGGCTCGTAGGAGACTCCTCCGAAGGATATAAGCCTCTGTAGTTCAACGGATAGAATAGAAGTTTCCTAAACTTTAGATAGGGGTTCGATTCCCCTCGGAGGTACATGAAAATGCACTACAATTCGTTCGGTTCGGGCATAAAAAGATGCCTTGGCCGGAGGTATGGTGGTGCACAAAGTTGTGAAAAAAGTTGGTAAATCGCGTAAATCTACGTAATTTTGTAAGTTTTTCACACCCTCCTCATCGAGGGATAAGAACCAAGAACCGGTTTTCGTCTTCAGGCGAAGCCATAAAAACCGATAAAATTGGGAAAGGATCGGACATACGAAATAGATCTTCTGTCGCTCGGCGAGGGGCAGAAGCATCATTATAGTTATAAGATAGAAAAGGTCTTCTTCGAGGATCGCGAGAACAGCGACATACTTGGCTCGGATGTCGAAGTGGAGTTTGACATAGAGAATCATCATGGCAACTACCATTTGGCCTTCCGATTCCGGGGTGTGCTCGAAGTGGCATGCGACCGCTGTCTCGACCCGGTGGCAGAAGATGTCGACTCGGAATATGAGATGACACTTCGTTATGGCGAAGAGTATGACGACAGCATGGACGACCTGGTGGTGATCCCACAGAGTTGGAGTCGCTATGACGTGTCGGCCATCATCTATGATTCGCTCTTGCTGAGCCTGCCGATGAGATGTGTGCACCCCGAAGGTGAATGCAACAGCAGCATGGCAGCCAAGCTCCGCGAGCATGAAGCCGATCTATCTGACGACGAAAATTAAGAGATAATTAACAACGAATAAATAAAAACTTAAAAAACATAAAAGAAAATGGCACATCCTAAACGCAGACAATCGCACACCCGTACAGCGAAACGCCGCACTCATGACAAGGCGCTCATCCCGACAATCGTCCTCTGCCCCAACTGCGGCGCATGGCACGTTTACCACACAGTATGTGGCGAATGTGGTTATTATCGCGGCAAACAGCTTATCGAAAAGACAGCAGAGTAATCAATCCGACAGGTCTATCCCCGAGTGTTAGAGCCTGTATTCATGAGAAGTAATCGAGTCTGTTTCAAGAATTAGAGAAGAAAAATATGCCAAACGCCAAAATTAGCGGCATCGCTTCATACGTGCCCGAAGATATCCTCGACAACGAGATGTTGTCAAAGATGGTCGATACCAACGATGAGTGGATCACCACTCGCGTCGGCATCAAGCAACGCCGCATCCTTAAAGACCCCTCAAAAGCTTCAAGTTTCTTAGGCTCTATGGCCGTAAAGAAACTCCTCGAGGAGACCGGAACCGCCAAGGAGGATGTCGATCTGCTCATCTGC
Source organism: Bacteroidales bacterium (assembly GCA_004553095.1). Taxonomy (GTDB): domain Bacteria; phylum Bacteroidota; class Bacteroidia; order Bacteroidales; family Muribaculaceae; genus Lepagella. The sequence goes on along the minus strand of SFMJ01000014.1, from coordinate 7,002 downwards.
GCAACATCTAATCCCGATTATCGTTTCCCCTCCACAGCATCTGTTATAGTCCATGAGGTAGGCTTATCTAAGGCATACGGCTATGATGTGCAGGCTGCTTGCGCCGGGTTCATCGTTACCCTCCAAGATGCGCGTGCATACATCACATCCGGCATGTTCAAAAAGATCGTCGTGGTCGCTGCCGAGAAAATGTCAAGCATGGTCGACTATCAAGACCGTGCCACTTGCCCTCTCTTCGGCGACGGCGCCGCTGCCGTCCTGGTCGAACCCACCGATGAGCCCGTCGGCGTAATCGATGGCGAAGTCCATGTCGACGGATCCGGTCTTCACAACCTGTGTATGAAGGCCGGCGGCTCTGCCAAGCCCGCTTCTCACGAAACTGTCGAGGCTCGTGAACACTACATCTATCAGGAGGGGCGTGTCGTATACAAGAACGCCGTCACCGATATGCTCAATTCTTCGCTCTCGGTGATGGAGCGCAACAACCTCTCTGTCGATGATCTCGACTGGTTCGTCCCTCATCAGGCTAACCTCCGTATCATCGAGGCTGTCGGTAGCCGTATCAAGATCCCCGAGGAGAAGGTGCTCGTGAATATCCAGCATTATGGCAATACTTCCGCTGCATCTATACCCCTCTGTCTCGACGAGTATAAACATAAACTCAAGAAGGGTGACAAAATCGTGATGACCGCTTTCGGCGCCGGTTTCACCTGGGGTGCTATGTATCTGGTCTGGGGCATCGATCCAAAATAATCCGCTTCCCGCCATATACGGGGCACATAGCGTAAAAACTTATCCAAGGGTGTGTCAATTCGTTTATGCTTGACACACCCTTTTTCAACTTTTTATCCATCTCTCACCTTCCATATTACCTCTCCTCATCTCCTCCCCTCCTCCCATCTCTTCTTATTAGATTATGATCACAAACGAAAATCCTCTACCACCTGACGATCTGACCACCCTCAGCCCCAACCATAAGGCAGGGTTCGTAAACATCGTCGGCAATCCCAATGTCGGAAAGTCCACCCTGATGAATCATCTCGTCGGGGAGCGTCTCTCCATCATCACTCAGAAGGCGCAGACCACACGCCATCGCATTATGGGTATCGTCAATACTCCCGACTACCAGATCGTCTATTCCGACACCCCCGGTGTGCTCAAACCCAAGTATAAACTCCAGGAGTCGATGCTCGACTTCTCTGAGGGGGCACTGACCGATGCCGACATATTGATATATGTCACCGACGTGGTGGAAGACCCTGAAAAGAATAGCGATTTCCTCGACCGCGTGGCGCGCGAGAAGATCCCTACTCTATTGGTGATCAATAAGATCGACCTCCTCCACTCGCAAGAAGAGCTCGAGAAGATCGTCGAATCCTGGCGCCTGCGACTCCCGGCGGCTGAGATCTACCCCACATGCGCCCTACAGCGCTTTAATGTCGACAACCTCAAAAGCCGCATCGTAGACCTCCTCCCACTCTCGCCCCCATTCTTCGGCAAGGATGCCCTGACCGACAAGCCGGCTCGCTTCTTTGTCACCGAAATCATCCGCGAGAAGATGCTCCTGATGTATGACAAGGAGATCCCCTACAGCGCCGAAGTGCTCGTAGAGAAATTCGACGAGTCTGACGATTCGATCATTATTATGGCTGTAATATATGTGGAGCGCGACTCGCAGAAGGGGATCGTCATAGGTCATGGCGGCAAGAAAATCAAGCAACTCGGCATCAGCGCTCGCGCCGATATCGAGAAATTTTTCGACAAACACATAGACCTGCGACTCCTGGTCAAGGTCGAAAAGGATTGGAGAAATCGCGACAATAAGCTGCGCGAGTTCGGTTATAAGGAATAATATAAAGCAATGAGTAAATTAATAGCAATAGTAGGGCGACCCAATGTAGGGAAGTCGACCCTCTTCAACCGTCTGACGCAGACACGCAGCGCCATCGTCAATGACACTGCCGGCACCACACGCGACCGCCAATATGGCAAGGTCGACTGGGAGGGCCGCGAGTTCTCTATCGTCGACACCGGCGGCTGGGTGGTCAATTCCGATGATATCTTCGAAGAGGAGATCAATAAGCAGGTGCATATCGCCATCGAAGAGGCTGATGTAATCCTCTTCGTAGTCGATTCGACCACCGGCATCACCGACCTCGACGACAAGGTGGCTGCCATCTTGCGCCGCTCGAAGAAGCCGGTGATCGTCGTTGCCAACAAGGATGATGTAGGCGACGCCCATTTCAACGCCGCCGAGTTCTACGCCTTCGGCCTCGGAACTCCCATCGAAGTCTCTTCTGCCAATGGCTCCGGCACCGGCGACCTCCTCGACGTTATCCTCAAGGAGATGCCCGACACCCCCGACATGGAAGAAACCACCGATGATATCGCCAAGTTCGCTATCGTCGGTCGTCCCAACGCCGGAAAGTCATCGCTCATCAATGCATTCATCGGCGAGGAACGTCACATCGTCACCGATATCGCCGGCACCACCCGCGATTCGATCTATCATAAGTATAATAAGTTCGGTTTCGACTTCTATCTGGTCGACACCGCCGGCATCCGCAAGAAGCAGAAGGTCAATGAGGATATCGAGTATTATTCGGTGATCCGTTCGATCCGCGCCATCGAGGCTTCGGATGTCTGCATCCTGATGATCGACGCCACCCGAGGCATCGAGTCGCAAGATGCCAACATCTTCAGCCTTATCCAGCGCAACCGCAAGGGACTCGTGGTCTGTGTCAATAAGTGGGACCTCGTGGCCGACCGCTCGCAGACTGCTCAGCAACGTTATATCGACGCCATCCGCAGCCGGTTCGCCCCCTTCACCGATTTCCCCATCATCTTCACTTCGGCGCTCACCAAGCAACGCATATACAACGTGCTCGAGACTGCCGCCAAGGTCTACGAAAACCGCCGCCGGCTCATCCCCACATCGCAACTCAACACCTATATGCTCGAGCAGGTAGCCATAACTCCACCTCCCAGCAATAAGGGTAAGTTCGTCAAAATCAAGTATATCACCATGCTCAAGGAGTCGATCATTCCCACCTTCGTCTTCTTCTGCAATCTCCCCCAATGGGTCAAGGAGCCGTATCGCCGCTTCTTGGAAAATAAGATCCGCGATAAGTGGGATTTCCATGGCACCCCCATCCAGATCTTCATGCGCGAAAAATAGAATTGCGCTCTAAAAGCGCGCTCTATAGCAAAATAAAGAACTCGACTGCCCGGATCTCTCTGAGCAGTCGAGTTGCGTTATGTCAGGTGTGGTCGATGACGCGTTCTTACTCGGCGATGAGGAGGAAATGGTTGCGTTTCCCCTTTTGGATGTGGATATACTTGCCATTGAGCAAGACGGAGGCATCGAGCGAACCGGTCGGATCGCCATACTTCTCCTTGTTCACGCTCAGCGCACCCTGTTGGATCATCTTGCGAGCCTCACCCTTGGATGAGAAGACCTGAGCCTTCACCGCCAAGAGGTCGAGCACCGGCACGCCGGCCTCAAGTTCAGCCTTGGAGATGGTGAAGGTGGGCACACCCTCGAAGATGTCGAGCAGTGTACGCTCGTCGAGATGGTGGAGAGCCTCGGCTGTGTTATTGCCGAAGAGGATCAAAGAGGCCTCGGCAGCCGCTTCGAAGTCCTTCTCGCTATGCACCATGATGGTGAGTTCCTTGGCGAGTCGCTTCTGCATCGGTCGCTTGCCGGGATCTTCGGCATGCTCGCGAGCGAGGGCTTCGATCTCCTCCTGCGTGAGGAAGGTGAAGATCTTGAGATATTTCTCAGCATCGGCATCCGAGACATTGAGCCAGAATTGATAGAACTTATAAGGCGATGTACGCTCCGGGTCGAGCCATACGTTGCCACTCTCGGTCTTGCCGAACTTGCCACCATCCGCCTTAGTGATCAGAGGGCATGTCAAGGCATAAGCCTCGCCGCCAAGTTTGCGACGGATCAACTCCGTGCCGGTGGTGATATTACCCCACTGATCGGAGCCTCCGAGCTGAAGTTTGCAGTTCTTCTCCTTATATAAGGTGTAGAAGTCGAAGCCCTGGAGGAGCTGATAGGTGAACTCGGTGAAACTCAGGCCATCGCGAGCCTCGCCATTGAGGCGCTTCTGTACGGAGTCCTTGGCCATCATATAGTTCACGGTGATATGCTTGCCGATCTCGCGAGCGAACTCGAGGAAGGTCACATCCTTGGTCCAATCATAATTATTGACCAATTCGGCACGGTTGGGGGCATCGCTCTCGAAGTCGAGGAACTTGGAGAGTTGCTTTTTGATCGCCTCCTGGTTGTGGCGAAGGGTAGCCTCATCGAGGAGGTTGCGCTCAGCCGACTTGCCCGAGGGGTCACCGATCATGCCGGTGGCGCCGCCGATCAGCGCGAGGGGCTTATGGCCGCAACGCTGAAAATGACGGAGCATCATCACGCCGCAAAGGTGGCCGATATGTAGAGAATCTGCCGTGGGGTCTATGCCCAAGTAGGCAGTGGTCATCTCTTTCTTTAGTTGTTCGTCTGTGCCGGGCATAATGCTGTGCACCATGCCGCGCCAGGTAAGTTCTTGTAAAAAATCCATATATTTATCGTTTATCGTTTTTCTAACGTGGTTTTGGTGGGGTGACTTATTATCGATTGTAGATGTAATAAAGGAGAGACTCGCCGACAGCCTTGAGAGTGGCAGGGTCGATATTATCGAGGTTATCGCTCAGGGTGTGCCAAGTCGGGCAGAACCCGGAGTCGCGATAGTCGATGATATCGATGGCGGGGATGCCGACCTTGATCAGCTCGACATGGTCGTCGGTGACAGCGCTTCCCATGCGCGCCGGGAAGAGAGAACCATGGCCGGCGGCAGCGGCGGCACGACGGAAGGCATCATCGATCAGCGGCGCCGACTCGCGCGAGAAATACTCTGCCGGGAAGATCGCACCCTTGCCCCCCACCATGTCGAGAAGGATGGCTCGCGTGGGGCGATAATCAGGCTTGATCGGGTGGGTGGCGAAATATTTCGTGCCCAATGCCCAACTCTCCTCATCATTTTCAGCACCATAATCTTCGGCATCGACCATAAGGATATCTATGCCGATCTCCGGATTTTGACGAGCGATGGCACGAGCCGTCTCCAAGAGCACCGCCACGCCGCTGGCACCATCATTGGCGCCATCGATCGGCTTGGAATGATTGGCAGGATCGGGATCCTGATCCGCCCAAGGGCGAGTGTCGAAATGCGCCAAAAGAAGAAGACGATCATCGAGATCGGGATTATAACTTCCCATGATATTGACGGCATGGAGCAGAGTGCCATCGTAGGCGGTAAGGTCGCAAGGCTGGAGAGTCACCTCAGCGCCATGACGCCGCAACTCGGCGGCAAGCCAATCGATGGCGGCACGATGTGCCGACGTGTTCGGAACACGCGGCCCCAACTCCACCTGATGGCGGAGATAACTCATGGCGCTATCGACATCAAACTGCGGAACCGACACCTCTACCGACGCCGAATCTGCCACCGAAGCACTGTCCGAACCCGATGCCTTGCCTGCCGATCCGCAGGCCGATAGAAGAAAAGCACCCATAAAAATAGATATACATTTTCTCATGACTGCAAAATTACAAAAAAATAGTTAAATATAATAGTCCAAAAAAATAAGAAAAGATATTAGAACACACATTTGGGTGGCAATCGTCATTAAAAAACCACAAACGCGAAGAAAAATGTTATAAAATTTGATATCTCAGATTTTTTTTGTGCAAATTATTTGTTAAATTTGCAGTCTAAACAAGAAGTTAGTTAAAAAACTGAACAATAAAATACACAAATACAGATAAAAAATAAGTTTAACCCTAATAAACATTTAAAAATTAAAAAGTAATGACAAAGATTGGTATTAACGGATTTGGCCGTATCGGTCGCTTCGTTTTCCGTGCTTCTACTAAGAGAGACGACATTGAGGTTGTAGCAATCAACGACCTTCTCCCTGTTGACTACATGGCATACATGCTGAAGTATGACACAATGCATGGCCGCTTCGAAGGTGAAGTATCCTACGATCTCGAAAAGAGCCTCCTCATCGTAAACGGTAAGGAAATCAAAGTATCTGCTTGCCGCGATCCCAAAGAGATCGGCTGGGGCGAGAAGGGTGCCGAATACGTAGTTGAATCTACTGGTCTTTTCCTCACCAAAGAGAAAGCACAGGGCCACATCGAGGCCGGTGCAAAGTATGTAGTGATGTCTGCTCCTTCCAAGGACGACACCCCTATGTTCGTATGCGGTGTTAACGAGAACACCTACGCCGGTCAGCAGTTCGTATCTAACGCATCTTGCACCACCAACTGCTTGGCTCCTATCGCCAAGGTGCTCCACGACAACTTCGGCATCGTTGAGGGCCTTATGACTACTGTTCACTCTACTACAGCTACTCAGAAGACTGTCGATGGTCCCTCTATGAAGGACTGGCGTGGTGGCCGTGCTGCTGCCGGCAACATCATCCCCTCTTCTACAGGTGCTGCTAAGGCTGTGGGCAAAGTTATCCCCGAACTCAACGGCAAACTCACCGGTATCTCTATGCGTGTCCCCACTCTCGACGTATCGGTTGTTGACTTGACTGTCAACCTCGAGAAGCCCGCTACTAAAGAGGCTATCTGCGCTGCTATGAAGGAAGCTTCTGAGACATACCTCAAGGGTGTGCTCGGTTACACTGAAGACGCTGTCGTTTCTTCTGACTTCCTCGGCTGCACGCTGACTTCTATCTTCGACGCTAACGCCGGTGTTTATTTGACCGACAAGTTCGTCAAGGTAATCTCTTGGTATGACAATGAGATCGGCTACTCCAACAAGGTGCTCGACCTCATCGCTCACATGAAGAAAGTAAACGGCTAATAACCTTTGGTCAGACCCAAATCAAAAGGAGGATGCACCCGCATCCTCCTTTTTTCATCCCCAAACAAGAAAAAGTGTAATTTTCCAACCCCCAAAAACAAGAAAAAGTGTAATTTTCCAACCCCTA
>SFMJ01000147.1 GCA_004553095.1 Bacteroidales bacterium | reverse complement strand
AGATATATCTTTATTAACCCTCATCGGATTTTTTATTTATGTCTGATCATAATATTAAGTTCGTCTCGGCTCAGGAGGCGGTTAGTATCATCAAGGATGGCGATTATGTCTATCTCCAAGGCTCTACCTCCACACCAGAAGAACTCGAACTTGCCCTCGCCAATCGTGGCTCCGAACTCAGGAATGTAACCGTCTATACCGGCTTTGGCGTCTGCCGTGGCAAGTCCCCGCTTTGCCGCCCGGAGTATAAGGATGTGTTCAATGTCAATTCTTTCTTCGTCAATAATGCTTTCCGCGATTGGATCAATGAGGGTTATGGCTCCACCACCCCATGTTTCCTCAGTGAGGTGCCTCGCCTCATCCGTCAGGATTATTGGCCCGTCAATGTAGTCCTGCTTAATTGCTCTCTCCCCAATGAGGAGGGCTATGTCAGCTTCGGAGTCTCCGGCGATGTGGCTTGCTCGGCTGTCGAACGCGCCGACCGCATTATAGCCCAGATCAACCCCAATATGCCTTTCTCTTACGGCGACCCGGTGGTGCATCTCTCGCGTATCAATGCTTGCGTCCGCTCCGAAACTCCCCTCGTCGAGGTGCCTACTCCCACTCCTACTGAGGCTGAAGTTAAAATCGGTCAACTTATCGCTCAGTATATCCCCGATGGCGCTACGCTCCAGATCGGCGTCGGCGGTATCCCAAATGCCGTCATAAGCGCTCTAGCTGACCATAAGCACCTCGGCCTACACACCGAGGCTATGACCGACGGTGTCCTCCCTCTCCTCGAGAAGGGCGTTATCGACAATTCTCTCAAGAAGATCCTACCCGGAAAGTCAGTGGCTTCTCTCGCCCTCGGCTCGAGAGCCCTCTATGATTTTATGGATGGCAATAAGGATATCGTGTTCCGTGATGTCGCTTGGACCAACGACCCTTACATCATCGGAGCAAACCCTAAAGTCATGTCGATCAATTCTTGCCTCGAAATAGACCTCACCGGTCAGATCTGTGCCGATTCGATCGGCCCGAGAATCTTCTCCGGCGTCGGTGGCCAACATGACTTCGTGTTCGGTTCTTCTCTCTCCGAAGGGGGCATCTCTTTCCTCGCTATGCTCGCCACCACCGCCAAGGGTCTCAATAAGATCAAACCTTTCCTCACCGAGGGCGCAGGCGTCGTTACCACTCGTTTCCAAACACATTTCGTCGTAACCGAGTATGGCGCTGTCAATCTCCGGGGAAAGTCGATGGCCGAACGTGCACGCCTTCTGATCTCGATCGCAGCTCCCCAATTCCGCGAGGAACTCGAAAGAGCAGCATTCCAACGCTTCGGACACGCCTTCTCCCGATTCCACCCTCTAAGCTAATTCTTCTCTATATCTCATCTCGTTCCTCCTCACCCGCAGAGCCATCCGGCAGTTCGGGTGAGGATTTTTTATATCATGCTATGCAATATTACCCAACACTCTCCGTTATTATAAAGTGTTATTGTGTAAACACCCCTCGACTCTCTCCTCCTCTCTCTAATTCCCTCTCCTCCTCTCTCTCAGCTTATACTCTCCTCCTCTTTGGGCTCTCCTCCGGTTTTATTTAAACTTTTCCCTGTATGTCTCATCATCACCATCATCATCACGCCGACTCTCTCTTGCGGTCTATCCCCGACGAGGGCAGCAGTCAGGCGAGCGCAATCCGACGCGTGGTCCGAATCGGCTGTATCATCAATTTTATTCTTATGGGTCTTAAACTCGGCGCCGGTTATTTCGGCCATTCCGAGGCCCTATTCGCCGATGGGTTCCATTCCCTCAATGATGTCGCTGCCGATATCATCATGCTGATCTTCGTCGGTATCTCGTATCGAAAACCTGATCGCCGTTTCAATTATGGCTATGGAAAGTTCGAAACATTCTCTTCTTTTCTGATGTCTTCTCTCTTGCTCGTGATCTCTGTCTTGATCGCTATTGAGGCCGGAGAGTCGATCTTAGCATATTTTAAAGGTGAGGAACTCGACCAACCCGATTTCTGGACCTTCGTCGTGGTTCTCTTCGCCATCTTCTGTAAGGAGGGGCTCTATCGCTTCTATTCAGCCGTGGGGCGTCGGGTGGAGTCGAAAGCTCTTGTTGCCAACGCTTGGCATCATCGCAGCGATGCCCTCGCTTCGGTCGCTACTCTCATCGGTGTCTCTTGCGCTCATTTCTTCGGCCCCGCTTTCCGTATTTTCGACCCGATCGCTTCGCTCGTCATCGCCGGATTCATCTTTATCCCGGCTCTCAGACTCTTCATCCCATCTTTCGCCGAACTCATGGAACATTCCCTCCCCGAGGATGTTGTCGAGAAGGCCCGTGGTCTAATTGCTGCTTCTCCCGAAGTCAAGGAAGTCGTGGCGATTCGATCTCGTCGTAACGGCCATTTCCTCTACTTCGATATCGCAATTAAGGTGGATCCCAACCTCTCTCTCAGTCAGTGTCAGAAGATCTCCAAGGTGATTGAAGATGCTTTCCATAGAGATTTCTGCGCTCATGTCACCCTATCTTTCAGATTTTTTTCCTAAATTTGCACTTTGGAATAGACCGGCGTGCATACTCTGTCTCTTTCGATGCTTCCGTTGCATTCTCCCGGCCTAAAGTATTAGAATAATGAAAACTAACGTAGCAGTATTTTTTGGAGGTCGTTCCGTCGAGCATGAGATCTCCGTGATTTCAGCCATCCAGGCTATCAATGCATTCGACCAGGATAAGTATAATATCATCCCTGTCTATATCTCTAAGCAGGGTAGATGGTTCACCGGGGAGAATCTTCTCAACCTGAAGAATTATAAAAACCTCGATATCCTCACTGCTGAGGCTACCGAGGTGTTTATGCGTCCCGAATATGGAGACTATAACCTCTATCAGGCGAAAACTTCTTTCTTGTCGCGTCGCAACCCTGTCATCGCTACTCTCCATGTAGCCATACCCGTGCTCCATGGCACCAACGGCGAGGATGGTATCTTCGAAGGCCTCCTCGAGACCATCGGCATCCCTTTCGCCGGCTGTAATACACTCTCTTCTGCCAATGGCATGGATAAGATCACCATGAAGATGATCCTTAATGCCGAGGGTATTCCCGTGGTGGACTATGTCTGGTTCACCGACTGTCAGTGGAACGCCGGCCATGATGAGATAATCCAAAAAATCGAGTCCAAACTCGGTTACCCCGTGATCGTTAAGCCTGCCAACCTCGGCTCTTCTGTCGGTATCGGAACTGCCGCCGACCGCGATGAACTCATCGAACGTATCAACAATGCCGAAAAGTTCTCCCAGCGTATCATCGTCGAGCACATGGTCGAACAGCTCAAGGAGATCAACTGCTCGGTCCTCGGTGACGCCGACGACCATATAAGTTCCGTGTGCGAGGAACCTATCAAGAGCGGTAAGTTCCTCTCTTACGAAGATAAGTATATGGGCGGCACCAAGACCAACCAAGGCATGCAGTCCAGCGATAAGAGAATACCCGCCGATCTCCCCGAGCAGGTCAGCGAACGTATCCGTTTCATCGCCGGTGAAACTTTCAGAGTCCTCTCTTGCCATGGCGTAAGCCGCGTCGATGTCATGATTGATGAGAAGGATAATTCGATCTATGTCAATGAGATCAATACCATCCCCGGTTCTCTCTCGTTCTATCTTTGGGAGGCTTCCGGGATATCCTTCACTCAGCTTATGGATCGCCTCGTTGCCCTCGCCC
>SFMJ01000146.1 GCA_004553095.1 Bacteroidales bacterium | reverse complement strand
CGCATCGACTTGTAGAGGCCATCTATGATGCAGTCGGCCAAAGAGATGTTGGGCACCTGGATCTCTTCGCAGTTGAGCGCCTCCGAGACTTTGAGGAAGATCTCTGCCGCCGGCAAGATCACATCGGCGCGATCCGCCTTCAAACCATAACGACTCATCATCTCTGCCACTGTCAGAGGCTTCATATCGTCATACATCTCTCGGAGATTCTTCACCGGCAAGACATTCTTCTTGCTCTTCTTGTTGCTTTCGTGAAATATTCGCGAGAGACGGTTGATGTTACCTCCCGATCCCACAATCTTGATGTCGGGATATTGCTTGGCATATTCTTCCAGATCGAGCTGCAATCGCTCTTCCACTTCCGCCGGCACCATCCCGCTGAGTTTGCGCAACGTACCGATATTATACGAGCAGCTACCCACCAACTGACCATTGCTCAGCAACGAGATCTCCGTGCTGCCACCACCCACGTCGACGTAGGCATAATTGCCGCTCACGCGCTCGGCTGATTCTATCGAATTGTTGTAGAGGATGCGTGCCTCTTCGCTCCCGGTTACTATCTCGATCTTTATACCGGTGGCTTTCTCGATCTTCTTCAGTAGTTTCTCGCCATTGCGGGCATCGCGCATTGCCGATGTCGCACATGCTCGGAAACATTCCACCCGATAGAGCTTCATAAGCTGCTTATAGCTCTTGATCATGCACATCATCATCCGCTGGCGCTCTTCACTTATCTCACCAAGCGTGAACACATCCTTACCCAATCGCAAGGGTATTCGCAAGAAGAGCATTTTCGTAAACTCCGCATTTCCCATGGAGTCTTCTGTCACATTCTTTATCAGCAATCTCGCAGCATTCGACCCTATGTCGATGGCTGCATAGTTATTCGTCTCCATATTCTTTATGTAATTGTTCTTGTGATCTGAATCGTTCGCCGCTCTGGATCATGTTGCCACCTTTGCCGTCGATGATGCGCCCGTTGGTCGTATCTTTAAGTCCATAATCTACCGTACGCAACAGGTCGAGCTTAAGATCTTCATCATACACCGGTGTCAAGACTTCGATACGGTTGTCGAGGTTTCGAGGCATCCAGTCTGCCGAACCAAGATAATATTTCGGCATTCCCCCATTGGCAAATATAAGTATTCGTGAGTGCTCCAAGTATCTGTCGATGATACCCACAGCCTTGATATTCTCGCTGAGTCCCGGCAGCCCCGGCACGAGCGAGCAGTTACCTCTCACCAATAACTCGATCTTAACTCCCGCTTGCGATGCCTCGTAGAGCTTTGCCACCATATCTTCGTCGGTGATATGGTTGATCTTCACCTTTATCCAGGCTTCACACCCTTCGCGTGCATTGCGTATCTCTTCGTTGATGAGACGATAGATCTTCGTTCGCATACCATTGGGCGATACCATCAATTCTTTGAACTTCACCGGCTTAAATGGGCGACGGATAAATTCGAACACCCTCTTCACCTCTCTGACTATCTGCGGTCGAGAGGTCATCAGCATATAGTCGGTATATGCCTTGGCATTACCCTCGTGGAGATTGCCCGTGCCGATGCAGGCGATGTCGCCATTCTTGCCGCTGATATGCACCAATTTCGAGTGTACCTTCAGCCCCTCGACTCCGAATATCACTTCGACTCCCGCCTCTTGCAGGCGCTTGCTCCATTCGATGTTGCTCTCTTCATCGAAGCGTGCCAACAACTCTATCACCACGGTTACTTTCTTGCCATTGCGGGCGGCGCAGATCAGAGCCTTGACCACTTTCGAGTCCTTGGCAAGACGGTAGAGGGTCACATTGATCGCTCTCACATCGCTGCTCAGTGCAGCTTCGCGCAATACTCGTATGAAACTGTCGAATGAGTGATAGGGCACATGTATGAAGCGATCTTTCTCCCTGATGGCATCGAGCACACTCTGTGCACCATCAAGTTCAGGCTTCATGATCGGAACCCATTTCTCATATTTCAAGTCGCTACGACCACAGTCGGGGAATACCATCAGATCTTTATGATTCTGGTAGCGACCTCCTGCCACTATCGTGTCCAAACTGTCGATGCTCAGACGAGACATCACTGCCTTGACAAGCCCCTTGGGCATATTCTCATCGTATATCACGCGTATCGGTTCGCCTCGCTTACGACTCTTTACACCCTTCGCCACTTTCTGCATCACTCCGCTGCTCAGATCATTGTCCAGATCCATCTCCGCATCTTTGGTGAATTTGAATGAATAGGCCTCAAAGGTGCATTTCCCGCTCCCCACGAAGATCCGCGGCAAACAGAAGCGAATCACGTCGTCAAGATACATGATATTCTCCTTGCCGTCGCTTTTCGGGAGTCGCACAAAGCGACCCATCTCCTTGTCGGGAAGGGCTATCAACGCATAACTGACCTTCGGCTTCTTGTGGCTGTCGATCCATTCCATCAGCTTCACTACAAGATAGATACCATCATCTCCGATGTCGCTGATATCCTTGATCTTGTCAAGCCACACCGGATTGGTCATGCCATTCAATTTGTCGACATAGAGTTGCCAGAGAAATTGCTTTTGCTCTTCGTTGAGCGCATCTTCATAGAGGATCCGGATACCTTCGCGATCCAAGTCACGTGTCACATCCTCCACAGCCTTCTCAAATTCCTTATTGAAGATGCTGTTAAGATGGGTTATCTCTTTGATGGCGCGCTTGGCCTGCTCTCGATCCTCTTTCAGAGTCTTCTCCTTGCTCTGCACCATGCGATTGAGCGTCGCCATGCGCACTCTGAAGAACTCATCCAGATTGTTGGAATAGATCCCCAAATAAGACATCCTCTCAAGCACAGGGATATCCTCTTTCTCCGATTCTTGCAATATCCGATGGTTGAAATACATCCAACTCACATCGCGATCGACATAATTGCTTTTACTCTTCTTGTAGTCCATAGCATATTGATTTTCAGATCTGAATTTACCGATGAAAAGCGCGTTCCTCCGGGACCATGGGACTAATTTTTAAGGAACGTGCTATAAGCATTCGGTCATTATTGTTTACATTAATGAGGTGTAAACAATTTGCCTACAAAAATAGTTCACAATTATTTCATTTTAATTACATTTTTATTGTATTTATGTTAGACATCGTTCCATCCGTGCGGTTTTGCTTTTGGTCGAGTTGGTCGAGGGCGCAGCAAGGCACTTGCCCCTATCGGCTTGTACTTCACGCCACGCAATGCCAAGGGGATGAGTAGCGGGATGATGATGGCATTGAAGATGACAGCAGTTCGGGTGGAATTAACCACGGATTTACACGGATCTACACGGATCTATTGCTCCGCGGTGTGTATGTTATCGCGCGGATCCGTCCACCGCAGGCTCGCTTGCGAGCCCCAGACGACACCCGCCCATCCACCACCGCCGGTACGGCGACCACCACCACCCACGGTAGGGACGCGATACATCGCGTCCGCCAAGTATCATAAAAAATTTTTGGCTTTTTTCTTGCGAAATACACAAATGTTTATTATCTTTGCAATCGTAATCAATACAATAAGATATGGACAAAACTCCTCTTGATATTCGGAAACTGCCCGGCGCTGAAGTGCTTGACTTTGTCAACGGGTCCTATATTGCCAGGCGATTTTTTAAGCACTCCCGCTCCTGGTTCTTTCATCGTGTCAACAATAACATCGTCAACGGCAAACCGGCGAGTTTCAACTATGTAGAACTCCTCACGCTCCGCAC
>SFMJ01000013.1 GCA_004553095.1 Bacteroidales bacterium | reverse complement strand
GATTAAAGCAAGATATTAAAAAAAGGGTAAAAAAATATTAATAAACGAGGGGGAAAAGAGTAAAAGAGAGTAAAAGAGTGGGTGATAGATTTTGAAGATTGTACAAATAAATATAACTTTGTAGGTTGAAATGAAAGCGACCGCGAGAAAAACCGTTTTCGAGATGTCTCGAAAGGATGAAATGCGGGAGCATAAACACAAGAATTGAAACAACTTTTATTCTACATACTTGGTGCCCTGTTGATAGGCATCGGCTATTCACAAACGTCTCGGAGCCATCCGGAGATGACACGAGGTTCGGACGTCATAGACACTGTCGCAGCGGCAGCGTCAGAGGCGTTGCATACCGACAGTGGCACACCGACCGACAGCGGTAGGAGTGGAATTGACATACCGGACTTTCTACTCTCCGGGGCAGATACGACAGCCACCGACACCCTACTCGACCGAGACTCTCGAGTCGGGGGAAGTCCACTTGACACGATGGTGCGAGGCAAAAGCGGCATCACACGCATCAACCGACAGAAAGTAGACTTAGAGACATCAGTCAACTTCACCGCCACCGACTCCTTGGTCTTATCAGGGCTCAACAATGCCCGTCTATATGGCAACAGCACCGTAGAATATCAAGACTTCAAGCTCAACTCCGCAGAGATTCGCATGGACATGGACAGCAGTTTGGTCTATGCCAAGGGGATGGCAGACACCACCGGCGTGGTGGAGGGCAAGCCGGTGTTCAAAGACAAATCGGGAGAATATGAGTCGGAGACGATGAAATATAACTTCAAGACCGAACGAGGCTACATCACCGGAGTAATCACCGAGCAGGGAGAGGGATTCCTGCAAGGAGGTAAAGCCAAACGCATGGAAGATGGCAGTTTCTATATGGAAAATGGCAGATACACCACCTGCGACGACCACGAGAATCCCCACTTCTACTTCCAGTTGACCCGAGGCAAAGTGCGTCCCGAGAAAGATGTAGTGACCGGCCCCGGCTACATGGTGCTTGCAGATGTGCCCCTCCCCTTGGCGCTCCCCTTCGGCTACTTCCCCTTCTCCAAGAAATACTCCAGCGGAGTCATCTTCCCATCATTTGGCGAAGACTACAACCAGGGATTCTATATCCGTAACGGTGGTTACTACTTTGCGATCAACGACAATATCGACTTAGCGGTAAGGGGCGAGATCTACACCAAGGGGTCGTGGGGAGTAAGTGCACACTCCAACTATGTAAAGCGCTACAAATTCAAAGGATCGTTCGACATCTCCTTCCTCAACACCGTCTATGGCGACAAAGGGGCACCCGACTATCAGCAGATGCGCAACTTCCAGGTGCTTTGGAGTCACACCCAGGATGCAAAAGCCAACCCCAACCTATCCTTCTCAGCCTCAGTCAACTTTGCAACCACAGGCTACTCGCGCAATGATCTGAACTCCTACTACAACTCCAACTTCACCGAGAACACCAAATCGAGTACGATCAACTTGACCTACCGCTTTCCGGGGAGCAAATGGAGCTTATCGACCACAGCGAGCATCTCACAGCGAAGTCAAGACTCGACACTCTCGGTAAGCTTCCCCAACGTCACAGTGACCATGTCGCAGACGGCACCCTTCAAGCGAAAGAAATCGGTAGGAGGCGAACGCTGGTATGAGAAGATAAAACTCTCATATACAGGGCGATTACAAAACTCACTCACCTCGCCACAGAATGAATTTTTCAAGAAGAGTCTGATCAAAGACTGGAAGAACGGTATGCAGCACTCAGTGCCCATCTCCGCCACCTTCTCCCTCTTCAAATACCTGAACATATCGCCATCCATCTCGCTGAACGACCGCATGTATACCAGCAAAGTCCGCAGGCAATGGGACACACAGGCATCACGCGAAATCCAGGACACCACCTACGGATTCTACAACCTCTTCGACTTCAACATCTCCATGGGATTCGACACGAAAATCTATGGATTCTGGAAACCGATGAAATTTCTGGGCGACAAAGTTCAGATGATCCGACACGTCATGACGCCAACCATCTCCGTGGGGTGGCATCCCGACTTTGGAGCCAAAGGTTGGGGCATCTACGACTACTATCTGATGCCCGATCAGAATGGCAACCAGATCAGGAAATACTACTCCATGTTCCAGCATGGCATTTTCGGTGCGCCGAGCAGTGGCAAGAGTGGTCTGGTGACATTGAGCCTTGCCAACAACCTGGAGATGAAAGTCAAGAGCGACAAAGACACCACCGGAGTCAAGAAAATCTCGCTAATAGAGAATCTGACACTGTCACAGAGCTACAACTTTGCGGCAGACTCGCTGAGGCTTAGCAACTTGCAAGCCAACATCATGTTGCGACTGGTCAAGAACTTCAACCTCAACCTGAACACGACATGGGATCCCTACGTCTACAAGCTCAACTCCTCAGGGTCGCCGGTCCGCGTAAACAGGTTACGCATCCAAGAGGGTCGCGGGCTCTACAAGCTCTCATCGGCAGGCACCAGTTTCTCCTATACCTTCAACAACGACACCTTCCGCCGCAAGAAAAACAATGAACAGAATCAGAGCAACATTGACGACGAAGACTGGGGCGAAGAAGGACAGGACGACTTTGCCGAGCAGGCGCGGCGCAAGCGCGAGAAAGATAAAGACAACGGAGAAGAGAAGAATTCCGACTCCGACGGCTACTCCTCATGGAGCATACCCTGGAGTCTATCGATCAACTACTCAGTCAATTACGGCTATGGCGACTTCGACTACGAAAAGATGGACTACAAGGGTAAATGGACACAGAACCTGAGTTTCAGCGGCAACATACGTCCCACCAAGAACTGGAACTTCTCCTTCTCGGCGAGCTACGACTTCACCGCCCACAAGATAGCCTACATGAACTGCAGCATAAGTCGCGACCTACACTGCTTCACGATGACTGCATCATTTGTGCCATTAGGGCCATACAAATCCTACAACTTCCACATTGCGGTGAAGTCATCGATACTCAAAGACTTGAAATACGACCAGCGATCCAGAACACAAAATGGAGTAAAATGGTATTAGAATCGAACAAATTTTGCGGATTGACAAAAAATTTTGTAAATTTGTAAAAATTTGGCAAGATGGCAGAATCCTTGACCTCGATACTGGAAAGATTGCGACAACGCATCGGAGTTCTGACCGCCGAGAATGCGCGACTGCGGGCACGCGACGCAGAGATCACGGCGGAGTGTGAAGAGATGCGTCGACAGATGCGCGAATCGGAGGAAAAGAGGAGGCGAGCCGAATTGGATGCAGAATACTTGGCAGTATCCCACAAGTTGGCAGACAATCCGGAAACTCTGGTGGAGACTCGCCGCCATGTTGACAAATTAATTCGCAACATCGATCGTTGCCTTGCAATGTTAAAGGAATGATAAGATGAACGATTCGGACAAAATAATAATGACTCTCAATATAGGCGATCAGCGGATACAGATGTCCTCGCCCTTCGCCCGCCAGGAATTTGTAAGAGTTGTAGAGTCGGAAGTGGATGGTCTCTATCGCAAATGGAGGAAGAAATTTCCGGCAAAAGACGACAACGAGCTCCTCGCTATGGTAGCCTATCAGTTTGCCTCCTTCTATTACGAGCTCAAGGAGAGATATGAGAAAGCGACCGACATAGCTATCGATTGTCTCAAGCAGATAGAGGAAGATCCCGTCGCATCAGAGATCGACGAAGATTGACCACGAATCGGGCATCAAGCCTACCGACAATTCCACGACATCTCGGCAACAGAAAGAAGAAGCGAACCTCCGATCGGCGCGAGCGCCGGGCAGAGGCGAACTCTTATTATATTCGACAAACACTAAATTACTGATAAAACCAAATATAAACCAAATATAAACCAAAACCATAAAAAACAACAGAGATGAATAATATAACACCCATAATATGGGTCATAGTCGCTGTAGTGACAATGATCATAGGATATATCGCAGCGATGATGATTAGCAAGCGCAACGCTACATCCAAGGCCAACAGCATCATAGATGATGCTCGCCGCAAAGCGGATGTAATGAAAGAGTCGAGTATGCTCAAGGCCAAAGAAGAGGAGATGAAGATTCTCAACGAAGCCGAGCGCAACGCCAACCAGCGTCTTCAGAAGGTGCAGGCAGCCGAAGCGCGAGCCAAGCAGCGTGAGATCCAGCTCAACCAGCAGCAAGGAGAGCAATCACGCCGCAAGAAAGAGCTTGAGAATATGAAGAACTCGCTCGACAATCGCGAGCAGCTGTTGGAGAGCCGCAGCAACGAAGTGGAGCACATGTATCGTCAGGCACAAGAAGAGTTGGTGAAGATCTCCGGGCTCTCAGCCGAAGAGGCTAAAGAGAAGCTCATCGAATCGCTCAAAGACGAAGCGAAGACAGCGGCAGCCGGCTATATCAACGACATCATGGACGATGCGAAGATGACAGCCAGCAAGGAGGCAAAGCGAATAGTGATCCAATCGATACAGCGCGTAGCCACCGAGACCGCGGTAGAGAACTCAGTGACCGTGTTCCATATCGACAACGACGAGATCAAGGGACGCATCATCGGTCGCGAGGGGCGCAACATTCGTGCCCTCGAGGCTGCCACCGGCATCGAGATTATCGTCGACGACACTCCCGAAGCGATCGTATTATCGGGTTTTGACCCTGTAAGACGCGAGATAGCCCGCTTGGCGCTCCATCAGCTTGTGACCGATGGACGTATCCACCCTGCCCGCATCGAAGAGGTGGTGGCAAAAGTGCGCAAGCAAGTGGAAGAAGAGATCATCGAGACCGGCAAGCGCACCACCATCGACTTGGGCATCCATGGTCTACACCCCGAATTGATCCGCATGGTGGGCAAGATGAAATATCGTTCGAGCTACGGTCAGAACCTGCTACAGCACTCACGCGAGACAGCCAATCTATGTGCCGTTATGGCCTCGGAATTGGGACTGAATCCGAAGAAAGCGAGACGTGCCGGACTTCTGCACGACATCGGCAAAGTGCCCGACGACGAGCCTGAACTGCCGCACGCACTCTTGGGCATGAAATTGGCGGAGAAATATAAAGAGAAGCCCGACATCTGCAACGCCATCGGTGCGCACCACGACGAAGTGGAACAGACCACCCTCTTGGCACCCATCGTGCAGGTGTGTGACGCCATCTCGGGTGCACGTCCCGGTGCACGTCGCGAGATCGTAGAGGCATATATCAAGCGTCTCAACGACTTGGAGCAATTGGCACTCTCCTACCCCGGTGTGCTTAAGACCTACGCCATCCAGGCGGGTAGAGAACTTCGTGTCATCGTCGGCGCCGACAAGATCACCGACCAAGAGACCGAGAAGCTGAGCACCGAGATCGCCAAGAAGATCCAAGACGAGCTCACCTATCCCGGACAAGTGAAGATAACCGTGATCCGCGAAACCAGAGCCGTAAGTTTCGCCAAATAATTAAGGGGGAACAACTTTGGAACAAGATAAGACAAAAAAAAGATACTGCTCGGAGAGGGGATGTCCGCGAGGCAACCTCTATGCCACTAATTGGCTTGAAGGGATCTCAGACAGCAACGACAATGAGGTCGTAGAGGTATCGTTCAAGAACACCCGGGTCGGTTTCTATCGCAATCTATCGCGGCTGACGCTGAAGATCGGCGACATCGTGGCAGTGGAGGGCAATCCGGGTCACGACATCGGCAGAGTGAGCATGGTGGGTCGCTTGGTACGTCTACAGATGCGCAAGAACGGGGTGAAGAATGAAGAAGAGCTCAAGCGAGTCTATCGATTGGCGACCCAGGCTGATATGGAGAAATTCGAAGAGGCCCGATCGAAAGAGCACTCCACGATGATCCGCACTCGCAAGATAGCCGAAGATCTTGGTCTGGACATGAAGATCGGCGACGTGGAGTATCAGGGAGATGGGGGAAAAGCCATCTTCTACTACATAGCCGACGAGCGAGTGGACTTCCGCAAACTGATCAGGATTCTTGCCGACACCTTCAAGGTGAGGGTGGAGATGAAGCAGATCGGAGCACGCCAAGAGGCGGGTCGCATCGGGGGTATCGGTCCTTGCGGCCGTCCGCTATGTTGCGCCAGCTGGATGACCCACTTCGTGTCAGTGGGCACCGGTGCAGCGCGCGTACAAGATCTCTCGATGAACCCTCAGAAACTTGCCGGGCAATGTGCCAAGTTGAAATGCTGTCTCAACTTCGAGACCGATGTTTATAGCGAGGCCCAGCACAAGATGCCACCCAAAGATGCAGTGCTCCAGACCATGGACACCGACTACTACTTCTTCAAGCAGGATGTATTGGCAGGCATAGTGACCTACTCTACCGACAAGAAGATACCCGCCAACTTAGTGACCATAAGCGCCGAGCGAGCCATCGAGGTGATAGCCCTCAACAAGCAGGGGGTAAAAGTCGAAGCCCTCGACAACACCAAGTCGGAAGAGAAACCACAAGCCACGGAATATGTCAACCTGGTGGGACAAGACTCATTGACCCGCTTCGACAAGTCGAAGAAGAAAAAGAAGAAATCCAAGCCGTCGGGCGACCATCGACAAGAAGGGGAAAAGCGCCCCGATCACCAGGAACGCAAGCGCAAACAGCGTCGGCGTCCGGGAGGAGGGAATAAGAACACCGAACCAAAAGAGGGATGAAAGGGATCAGGCTCATTGGAATAATCTCGGTCGCAGCGTTGCTGCTGATGATGGGATCATGTCAGAATGAGCCCCGACGTGTGGTCTATACCCACTTCGAAGAGATCGGACTCGACGGGTGGGCATCGACCGACATCATCGTGTTCGAGCCGATGCCGACAGACAGCATATTGTCGCCGGGACAGCACTACAACCTCGATATGATCGTCAGATATAACAAGCGAAGTTGCCGCGGGGTGCATATACCCTTGGCAGTGAGTTATGAAGATGAGCGAGGCACATTGCGCCAAGACACTATAGATGTGGGTATGCAGACTCCACAGGCAGAGGAGGTCAAAGAGATGCCCGGCACATACGAAGTCCGCATCCCCTTGGAGCGAGCATTAACCCTGAGCGAAGGCTATGCTGTGACATTAACGCCACTCGTGGCACAAGATATATCAAAAGGAATACTCAACATCGGCTTGATAATGAGCCCAACCGAACAACAATGAAATTTCCCTTACTCTATCCTGAAAACCAAGCAGAACAATCACTGCGGCTCTCGAAGGTGCGCGCAGAGATGAGACAACAGGGAGTCGAATCTCTCCTGATCCATAGTTCAGTCAATCTATATTACCTCACCGGGGGAGTGTGTCGAGGCTACTACTACCTTCCGGCAGAGGGAGAGCCCATCTTCTTCAAGGTAGCACCGGCGCGTTCGGAACATGACTTTGAGGTCGAGATACGCAAACCGGAGCAGATATTGGTAGTATTGAAAGATCGAGGCTACCGACTTCCGGAGAGTGTAGGATTGGAATATGATGATCTCTATTATGGAGAGGTGGATCGTCTGAAGCGAGTATTCGAAGGGTCAAAGATCGTAAATGGATCGACATTGATGCGCCGGGCGAGGATGCTCAAGACCGACTATGAGATCGAGAAGATGCGTGAAGATGGCATCAAGCAGAGTCGTGTCTACGGGCGCATCGACAGTCTCTATCATGAGGGCATGACCGACATAGAGATGCAAGCCGAAATAGAGCGAGAGATGCGCCGAGAGGGGTGTTTGGGATATCTTCGTGCGGCAGGTTCACGGATGGAGTTAAGCCTTGGGAGTCTGATCGCCGGTGGGAATGCCGACGTGGCGTCGCCCTACGACTTCACCATGGGAGGAGAGGGCATCGACCCGTCGCTGCCTGTGGGTGCCAATGGGACACGTATCGAAGCGGGAATGACCGTGATGATTGACATGAATGGTGGCTACAACGGCTACCAGACCGACATGACGCGCTGTCGCATGGTGGGAGAAGTGCCGGAGATAGTGAAGCGAGGGCATGAATGTTCGCGAGCCATACTTCGCGACTGCGAAGCCTTCATCCGCCCCGGAGTGGAGATCGGAGAAATCTATCGACGCGCAGTGGCGATAGTCAAAGAGGCCGGACTCGAAGAATACTTTATGGGACACGTCAACAAGGTGGCATTCATAGGCCATGGTGTCGGCATCGAATTGAACGAAATGCCTGTGATCATGGAGCGCAACAAAGAGGCGATAGCCGCAGGGATGACCTTGGCGATAGAGCCGAAGTTCGTGTTTGCCGGCGTCGGCGCCGTGGGTGTGGAGAACACCTACGTGGTGCATGCCGACCGACTCGAGAATCTGACTTGCCATCCGGAAGAGATGACCCGACTTGATGGAAAAACAGAGGAACGATAATCAATCAAAAGAAAGAGAGGAACGATATATTGAACTTAGCTGAAGATCTAAATAAAGAGCCGGTGTTACGCCGGATAGGAGAGATAGCCGACAGCATGGGCCGCGAGGTGTATGTGGTGGGGGGGTATGTTCGCGACATATTTCTGCAGCGGCCGGTCAATGACATCGACTTTGTGACTGTGGGGAGTGGCATATCCTTGGCCAAAGAGGTGTCAGAAGCCTTAGGGCGAGGCGACCATCTCACGGTATATGCCAACTATGGCACGGCGCAAATCAAATATCGCAACTTGGAGTTGGAATTTGTGGGAGCACGCCGGGAGTCCTATCATCGGGAGAGCCGCAATCCGATAGTGGAAGATGGCACACTCGAAGATGATCAGAATCGCCGCGACTTCACCATCAATGCCATGGCGATATGTCTTAACTCAGAGAGATATGGCGAATTGGTCGACCCGTTTGGCGGCATAGCCGACCTGCATAAGGGGATCATTCGCACACCACTTGATCCGGACATCACCTTCAGCGACGACCCGCTGAGGATGATGCGAGCCATCCGCTTTGCCACCCAGCTCAACTTCGAGATCTATTCCGAGACCTTTGAGGCTATTCGGCGCAATCGCGAGCGGATATCCATCATCACACGCGAGCGGATCAACGACGAATTGGGGAAGATCATGCGATCGGCACGTCCGTCGATCGGATTCCGGCTTCTCGACGAGTGTGGGCTCTTGCAGCTGATCTTCCCGGTGCTCAGCGAGCTGAAGGGGGTAGAAATCATGGAGGGCAAAGGCCATAAAGACAACTTCAACCACACCCTTCAGGTGGTCGACAACGTGGCGGCACATAGCGACAACGAATGGCTCAGATGGGCAGCATTGCTCCATGACATCGGCAAGCCGCAGACCAAGCGATATGACGAAAAATTGGGATGGACCTTCCACAATCACAACTTTGTGGGAGAGAAAATGATAAGTCGGATCTTCCGCAAGATGAAGATGCCGATGAATGAAAAGATGAAATATGTCGAGAAGCTCGTGGGGCTGCACATGCGGCCTCAGAGCGTCGGCGAAGATGGAGTATCCGACTCGGGAGTGAGAAGGATGATCACAGACGCCGGCGAAGATCTCGACGACTTGATGATATTGGCAGAAGCAGATATCACTTCGAAGAATCCTGCCAAAGTGCGTCGCCAATTGGAAGGGTTTGCCCGTCTGCGCAAGCGCATGAGCGAACTTAGCGATGCCGATGCACTACGCAACTGGAAGAATCCGGTGAATGGCAACGAGATCATCGACTACTTCAAGATCGAGCCGGGCAAAGAGATCGCCGAGATCAAGGGGGCGGTCAAAGAGGCTATCATCGAGGGGCGCATACCCTACGAACATGATGCAGCCTGGCAATATGTCTTGGAGATAGCCCCCGACATTCTTAAGAAAGATAAGGGATAACCCGAGCGAAAAGCTCACGATCGATGAAACCGATATGAAGAGAGAGAGAAAACATATAGCATGTTTTCATTTATACAATGACTTCAGCGGGAGTCCGAAGGTGCTGAAGATAGTGCTCGACATCCTCCTAAAAGGGGGACATCGAGTAGACCTTATCACCTCCCGTGGGGGCATCCTCGACACGATCGAATCGAGCGACCGACTCAGGCGACACAGCTACAACTATCACTTCTCCTCGCGAGCGATAGTGACAATGGCGAGATATGCCATAATCCAGATCTATACATTCTTCATGTCATTAAGATGGATGTTCGAGCGAGATGTAGAGTTCTACATCAACACTATCCTGCCAGTAGGGCCGGCCTTGGCGGGGAAGATGATGGGTAAGCGAGTGGTGTATCATTATCATGAGAATGCTTGCAGCAAAGGGAGGATCTACCGGATACTGGCATGGATGATGCAGCAGCTGGCAGATGAGATCATCTGTGTGTCGGCATATCAGGCCGGCCGTCTCCGCCGACAGAGCAAAGTAACGGTGATTCCCAACACCCTGCCGGCGGAATATGTGAAAGATCTGACACAGATTGGAGGGGGCACATTCGATCATAGGCGAGTGATGATGCTCACCTCACTGCGAGAATATAAAGGGATCGGAGAATTTGTGGAGCTCTCGAAGCGGATGCCTGAATATGACTTTGCGCTGGTGATTAACGACACGGAAGAGGAGATAGCCCGATACTTCAAGAGTCATAAGATAGATGGGAGCACTCAGAGCAATCTGACCATCTACCCACGCCAGCG
Source organism: Bacteroidales bacterium (assembly GCA_004553095.1). Lineage (GTDB taxonomy): Bacteria > Bacteroidota > Bacteroidia > Bacteroidales > Muribaculaceae > Lepagella. The sequence goes on along the minus strand of SFMJ01000013.1, from coordinate 7,840 downwards.
CGATGTGGTGAAATTCTATCGAGAAGCCTCGATAGTGATCAATCTCACCGACAAGAATCGAGCCATCGAGACCTTCGGGCTGACGATGCTCGAGGCGATGTATGCCGGGCTTCCGGTGATCGTGCCCACCGAGGGGGGTATCGCCGAGCTGGTGGAGGATGGTGAGACCGGCTATAAGATCGATGTGCAAGATCCGACAGAGATCGAAGCGAAGATCCGGCGGATACTCAGCGATAGGGCGAAATATGAAGATATGTCGCGCAAATCGCGACAACGAGCATATCGTTATGATGTCCGGAATATGGTCTCTGAGATCGAGAGAATCTTCGGGGAATAGTGCAAGCCGGCGATCATAGCAAACTATAGACAAAGAAAAAGGAAGGAACCTAAGGCGTCATGAAGAGAATAGCAATAGTCGGCATCCAGGGAGTGCCAGCCCAATATGGAGGATTCGAGACACTGGTCGAAAATCTCATAGAGAAGAAGAGCGACCCGGAGATCGAATACACCGTCTACTGCTCGGCACGCGACTATAGCGTCAAGATGGCAAGGTATAAGGGTGCGAGATTGCGATATATACCACTATTTCATGCCAATGGCGTAGAGAGTATGCCCTACGATATCATCTCGATGATACGGAGTGCCAAGGGCTACGACACGGTGATGATCCTTGGCGTGTCGGGGTGTATCTTTCTGCCGGTGTTCAAGCGGATGTGTCATGGCAAGGTGATAGTCCACATAGATGGCAGAGAGCACACACGCGCCAAGTGGGGTAAGAGAGCCCGCCGATTTCTGAAAAAAAGTGAAGAGATAGCCGTAAAATATGCCGACACGATCATCGCTGACACGGAGATCATCCGCGACTATGTAACAGAGAGTTATGGTCGCGACTCCGAATTGATAGCCTACGGGGGCGACCATGTGTTGCGCGGAGTGCCTGAAGACCGGCAGCGAGAGATCCTGGATCGATATGGACTCGAGCCGAAGAAATATGGAGTGTCGATATTCCGCGTCGAGCCGGAGAACAATTGCCATATTATTCTGGAGGCGTATGCCGGCAATGGGCAGGAATTTGTGTTTATCGGCAACTGGGATCGAAGTGCCTACGGCAGGAAATTGCGAGAGAAATACCGGGTATATGACAACATCCATCTTATCGATAGCATCTACGACAGCGACACCTTATATACAATAAGGAAGAATGCACGGTTATCGGTGCATGGACACAGCGCCGGGGGCACCAATCCGTCGCTGGTCGAGGCGATGTTCTTCGGGCATCCGATTTTGGCATACGATGTAGAATACAATCGGGCGACGACTCGCGGCAGCGCCTACTACTTCAAAGATTCGACCGAACTCAAGGGGCTATTAGAGCGCAACGACTTGCAAGGAGAAGCATTGCGCAATATAGCCGAGCGCGACTATCGCTGGAGCGACATCGTAAAGCGCTACGAAGAGATCTATTAGAGCGCGTGAAAAGTGAAACTTAAAAAAAATAGAAAGAATCATTGAAAAGTCAGAAAAATTTATTAATTTTGCGAGCCGATTATATCCAGTTAACAAACCCGCTCGGGGATAAGCAGAGAGTTTTGGCCGACTAAAGCTTTGAAAGAGTGGAACTTAACAAATCAAAAACAAGCAATAAAGTGGATACTTTAAGTTACAAAACAACCTCAGCCACCTCAGAGAAGAAATGGGTGGTAATTGATGCGACCGACCAGGTACTTGGTCGTCTTTGCAGCAAGATAGCAAAGATCCTCAGAGGCAAGAACAAAGCAGATTACACTCCCAACTTGGATTGTGGTGACTGTGTAATTGTGATCAATGCCGACAAAGTAGTGATGAACGGAGACAAGATGACCAAGCATGAGTATCTCCGCTACACAGGTTATCCGGGTGGACAACGCACCTTCACACCACAGGACTTAATGAACAAGTCTCACAAGGTGACCATGCAGGGCAAGCACCCCTTGTTCATCAAGGTGGTAAAGGGAATGCTTCCCAAGACCAAACTTGGGGCACAGCAGCTGACCAACCTTCACGTATTCAATGGATCAGAGCATCCGTTTAGCGACAAGAATCCGGTTGAAATAGACATCAATAAAATGAAATAAGGAAGAAGATGGAAAAAGTAAATGCAATAGGCCGCCGCAAGGCAGCAGTGGCGAGAGTATATCTCACCGAGGGTAGCGGTAACATCATTATCGACAAGCGTCCTCTCGACGTCTACTTCCCCTCTTCGATTCTTCAGTACGTAGTAAAGCAACCTCTCACCAAGCTTGAGGTAGCAGAGAAATATGACATTGTAGCGCACTTGGATGGTGGCGGCTACAAGGGTCAGGCAGAGGCACTGCGATTGGCTATCGCCCGCGCACTTGTAAAGATCAATCCCGAAGACAAGGCAACACTTCGCAAAGAGGGCTTCATGACCCGCGACGCACGCGAGGTAGAGCGTAAGAAACCGGGACGTCCCAAGGCACGCAAGCGCTTCCAGTTCTCCAAGCGTTAATCGAATTTATGCGAATGCCGCATAGTGTTTAGTATCTAAATCGCATGGATGGACACGTTCCCTACCATGAGATTGAATTTCAAAGAACGTAAACAAAACTCAAAAAAACGAATGGCAACACCGACATTTGAACAACTTCTTGAGGCAGGCTGTCACTTTGGTCACCTCAAGCGCAAATGGAATCCGGCAATGGCTCCTTACATATTCATGGAGCGCAACGGCATCCACATTATTGACTTATATAAGACGGCAGCAAAGATCGAAGAGGCAGCCAACGCTCTGAAACAGATTGCCAAGAGCGGCAAGAAGGTGCTCTTCGTAGCGACCAAGAAACAGGCCAAAGAGGCAATCGAGAGCAAAGCAGGCGCCATCAACATGCCTTACGTTACAGAGCGTTGGCCGGGCGGTATGCTCACCAACTTCCCCACAATCCGCAAGGCAGTGAAGAAGATGACCACTATCGACAAGATGGCCAAGGATGGCACATTCGACAACTTGTCGAAGCGAGAGAAGCTCCAGATCACACGTCAGCGTGCAAAATTGGAGAAGAACCTCGGTTCGATCGCAGATCTCGGACGTCTTCCGTCAGCCCTCTTTGTGATCGACGTAATGAAAGAGCACATCGCAGTGGCAGAGGCAAAGCGTCTCGGCATTCCTGTATTTGCGATGGTCGATACCAACTCCGATCCTTCGGATGTAGACTTCGTAATCCCGGCTAACGACGACGCATCAAAGAGCATCGAGATCGTGCTCGACGCTGTATGCTCGGCAATGGCAGAGGGTCTCGAAGAGCGCAAGATCGAGAAGCTCGATGCACCCGAAGATAAGGAAGCAGCTGAAGGTGAAGCAGCTCCCGCAAAGCGTCGTCGCGTACGTCGCAACGAAGCAGCAGCCACTGAAGAGGCTCCCAAAGCTGAAGAGGCTGAGGCACCTAAAGCCGAATAAGTGAGACTGCAATAAGCGGATTCGCCTATTCAAACCATATACAAGGGGCTGCGCCAAAACATCTGTTTTGACACGCCCCTTAATTACTTTACAAAACCATAAAAACAACAACCAACTCCGGCAGGCTCGACAATAGCCGACGGAGAAAAAAAGCTAAATAAACCAATGGCTGTAAGTATAGAAGATATCAAGAAACTGCGCCACATGACAGGCGCCGGTATGATGGACTGCAAGAATGCGCTCGCCGAGACTGATGGCGACATCCAGGCTGCCATCGAAATCATCCGCAAGAAGGGTCAGGCAGTAGCTGCCAAGCGTGAGGACCGCAACGCTGCAGAGGGTTGCGTATTCTCAGGAGTCAATGGCAACTTCGCTGCTGTGGTCACTCTGAAGTGCGAAACAGACTTCGTAGCCAAGAATGAGTCATTCCGAGCCTTGGCAAAGAGAATTCTCGAAGTGGCTCTCGCCAACAAGGTGAAGAGCGCTGAAGAGCTCAAGGCTGCTACATTGGATGGTCGTACAGTTGCCGAACTCATCACAGACGAGATCGGTAAGACAGGCGAGAAGATGGAGCTTGGCGACTATGCATGTGTAGAGGCTGCCACTGTTGCTTCTTACAATCACTTCAACGACAAGCTCGCTGCTATCGCCGGCTTCAACATCGAAGGCGTAGATGCTCAGGTAGGTCGCGAGATCTGCATGCAGATTGCTTCGATGAACCCTGTAGCCGTATCTCGTAACGATGTGCCCCAGGCCACTATCGATCAGGAGATCAGCGTAGCTATCGAGAAGACAAAACAAGAGCAAGTAGTAAAGGCTCAAGAGGCTGCTCTCCGCAAGGCAGGTCTCAACCCCAACCACTTCGACTCTGAAGATCACATCGAGAGCAACATCACCAAGGGCTGGATCACCAAGGAAGAGGCTGAGAAGGGTCGTCAGATCATGAAAGAGGCCGGCGAAGCCAAGGCAGCCAACCTCCCCGAGCAGATGATCCAGAACATCGCCAACGGCCGTCTCAACAAGTTCTTCAAGGAGAGCTGCTTGATGGAGCAGGCATACGTACAGGATGCTAAGATCTCTGTCGGCGAGTTCCTCAACAAGACAATTAAGGGCTTGGTAGTGACCGACTTCAAGCGCATCAACTTGAACGCAGACTAACAAAAGACTACGGATCCTTAGGATCCGGCTGTTTTCATATTTTTGAAATTAAAGGGTGGCTGTGTCGCAGAAATGCGACACAGCTTTTTTATTTAGAGCGCGTTCCTTAGATTCTTAGAGAGGGTTAAGAGATTAGGATGGTGGGGTTGATTAGGAATACTTTTTCGGAGGCTCGGGTTATGGCGGTGTAAAGCCAACGGTAGAAGTCTGTGCCCATAGAGTCGGGGGTTATGCCTCCCATGTCGATATAGACGTGGCGCCATTGGCCACCCTGCGCCTTATGGCATGTGACACAATATGCATATTTCACTTGCAGGGCATTGTAATAGGGGTCATCGGAGAGGGCAGCCAATCGCTGCGAGACTTCACCTTCGCAGGCAGCCATCACGACATTGCGAAATCTGTCCATCTCGTCAGCCGGAATCGAAGGTCCTTCACACACGAGGCTTCGAAGCATCACCTTGGCAGAAAGGATCGAGCCATCGGAGAGCGACAGTTCCACCTCGGTGAAATAACGGCCATATACCTTTTCGGTTTTGCCCACCCAAGTCACCTCGGCGGCATCGCCATTGGCTATGAGACCGGCAGTCTTATTTTTTCTTCCCCAATAGTAGTCATTTTTCGAGACTACTACCCTATCGCCCCGTTCGAGGGGCTCCTCGGCGAAGAGCACCATATTTCTGACAGCACGATTAAAATCATTGGCACGACGATTCGAACGAGTGATGATAATGGTGTCATCCATGCCGACTTGAGCATACGAATCGGTGAGGGCGTCGGCGAGGTCGGCCGACGATATAGCCTGGATATCGTTCATGCCGGAGAGTCTGAGTGTTGGGACACCCTCAGCGGGAGGAGTTTCGAGGCAAGAACGCACGATTGTAGCGTTGAGCACGATTCCGGAATCGGCAGTTTGTCTTACAGGGAGATCGAGTGAAAAGCAGATGGGATTCAGTCCGAGGCGACGGAGACGGTCGGGATCCATAGCCGAGGAAGAGAGTTGGCCGACAGGGGGGAGCTGCGCCTCATCGCCGACGAGCATCAGATGGCACCCCGGGGCGGAATATACGAAAGCCACGAGCGAAGCGAGGATATTGGCAGAGCCGGATGGAGAGTCATTGATCAGCGAGGCTTCGTCGACGACATATAGAGTATCAGAGGCGATATTACGCGCCACATGCCAGATGCCCGAAGAGGGGTTGGAGAAATCGGGTCGAAGGATATGATGATGGATGGTAGAGGCGGGTATTTGTGCGAAAGCCGAGGCCACCTTTGCGGCACGCCCTGTGGGGGCGAGGAGCACGACACGACGTCTCAGCGATGTGAGAGCATGTATCAGCGCACCGACCAGAGAAGTTTTGCCCGTGCCGGCATAACCATTGAGCAGGAACACATCGCGAGGGGCGGCAGCGGCGGCAAACTCAGCAGCGGCGTAAAGCAGCGAGCGTTGCGCCGGGAGGAGTTCGAAATCGAGCGAATCGATCGCAGTCGAGACGATCATATTAGCGAGCGAAAGCGACATAAAGCGACTAACTGAAATAAATCTTAAAAAAATGTAACAAAAGAGAGAAAGAGGGGATAATATTGCGAAAAATTTGTTAACTTTGCACAATAAAGTATCACCCCCACTTAAAGAGCAAGAAAGTGCCCCAAAACGGACACCTCCACCCTCATAGAGGAAAGGGGATGTAAAGATAATAAAAAAACATAAAACCCAAACAAATAAATTAAACCAAGACATGAGAATTGAAAAAGTAATTGGTCGCGAAATACTTGACTCGCGCGGAAATCCGACAGTAGAAGTAGACGTAATCCTTGAGAGCGGCGTAATGGGCCGTGCAGCAGTGCCCAGCGGTGCATCGACAGGAGAGAACGAGGCGCTTGAGCTTCGTGATGGCGACAAGAGCAGATACCTTGGCAAGGGAGTACAGAAGGCAGTAGCCAATGTCAATGGTCCTATCGCCGAGGCTCTTATCGGCCACAGCGCACTTGATCAGATCGGCGTAGACGAGATCATGCTTGCCCTCGATGGCACTCCCACTAAGTCAAAACTTGGTGCCAACGCCATCCTCGGTGTGTCATTGGCAGTAGCAAAGGCAGCAGCCAACTATCTCGACCTTCCACTTTATCGTTATATCGGCGGCGCCAACACCTACGTGCTTCCCGTTCCTATGATGAACATCATCAATGGCGGAGCACACTCAGATGCCCCCATCTGCTTCCAGGAGTTCATGATCCGTCCGGTAGGCGCACCCACCTTCAAGGAGGCAATCCGCATGGGTACAGAGGTGTTCCACAACCTCAAGAGCGTACTCAAGGCACGCGGCTTGTCGACAGCAGTAGGTGACGAGGGTGGTTTCGCACCCAAGCTCGAAGGCACAGAGGATGCCCTCAACGTGATCGTAGAGGCTATCAAGAAGGCAGGTTACGAGCCCGGTAAGGATGTGACTATCGGTCTTGACTGCGCATCTTCAGAGTTCTATCAGGATGGTGTATACGACTACACTCACTTGAAGAATGGTGCAGCCAAAGAGGCTAACGGCAAGAAGCTCACCAGCGAAGAGCAGGCAGCATATCTCGAAGAGCTCATCACCAAGTATCCTATCGACTCTATCGAGGATGGTATGGATGAGAACGACTGGGAAGGCTGGAAGATCCTCACAGCCAAGATCGGCGATCGTTGCCAGCTCGTAGGTGACGACTTGTTCGTAACCAACGTAAAATATCTCGAGAAGGGTATCGCCAACAACTGCGCAAATTCTATCCTCGTAAAGGTAAACCAGATTGGCTCACTCACAGAGACACTCCGCGCCGTAGAGATGGCACAGCGCAACAACTACACAGCTGTGATCTCACACCGTTCGGGTGAGACTGAGGATGCCACTATCGCAGACATCGCAGTAGCCACCAACGCCGGCCAGATCAAGACCGGTTCGGCAAGCCGTTCGGACCGTATGGCAAAATACAACCAACTTCTCCGCATCGAAGAGGAGCTTGGTGATCGCGCCGTATACGGATACAAGAAGATCCAGAAGGCCTAAACCGACCGAATATCGGAGAGCCTACCTCTCCGTAGACATACCCAAAGGGGGAATATCGCTTTTCTGCGATATTCCCCCTCATTTTTGAAAGGAAACCCACAATCTACACTTTTGGGTAATTGAGAATAAAAATATTAGAGCGCATCCATATAGTCGAATCGGGTAAGTTAGAGCGCGTCAAAGCATA
>SFMJ01000012.1 GCA_004553095.1 Bacteroidales bacterium | reverse complement strand
AAACGAAATTAGTAAAAATATTTGAGAATACCAAAAATATATCCCTAAAAAATGTTAAAAGGAGTGAGACGCATTTTCTGTTCATTAAGAGCGCGTTCCTTAAATTTTTGGGGCCGTAGAGGCGGTTAAGGAACGCCCCCCATTTTGTCAAGTCCACTTATTCGTCATCTTCCTCTCTCCTTCTCCCTCGGTGCGAATTGGTTCAGTGAGAGAGTTTTAGCTCTCTTTGGGGTGGAATTGGGCGGCGCCGGGGGCGAGTTGAGATATTTGCTCGGCTATGGCGTTTAGCTCCATGGCGTGGTCGTGGTTCATCCCGCGGTTGGGCGCGGCGTATTCTTCGGTGCTTATAATCAATAGACGCCCCTCGGCACATAGGTCAAACAACTCTTTGTAGGGCTTGCTACGGTCGGAAAAGCGATAGTCTACGATCTGTATGATGCCGGTCTGAGCATGGATGGCCATGTCGCGATATTCTCTCTCGTGGGGATTGATAAATGGTGAGACCAGCACCCCTCCGCTGCGTATCGTTTCCCGCCATTCGCGTTCCTTGGCGGCAAGGTCACGGGTATTGCTCTTCACCCTGCTTATTTTCACATACGACTTTATCGGATGGTCAAGGAGGAAGATATTGCCATATAGTCCGTAGCTCTTGTCTTCGATCTTTATCACCAATTTATGGTAGAAGTATTCGGGGAAGAGTTTCTTCACCAAGTAGCGGCGCGGGTTGTCGAGGATATAATTGAAGAAGGCATCCTTGGCGCCGGCACGGTGTGCTATTTTGTCGTTGAAGCCGGCGAGGAAGATCGACTTATTGCCGAGAGCGAGGGTGGATTGAGGAAATCTCTCCCAATAGAGGCGAGTGCAAGCAGACTTGAAGGGGGCGATAATCGAGCCTAAAGGGATGTCCATTTGCCGGGTAACGAAGAGTTCGATGTGGACATGATCCGGCATAATGATATAGCAGAGGACTTTGACGTCGGGGAAATCAAGACAAAGTCTATTGATGCACTCAGCGATAATTTTGCCGAGAGGTGTCAGAGTGACTAAGGGCTTCAGTTTTTTGGAGCCTGGATCAGGGGCTATGGAAGAGAAGGGAGGGGCTTCAGGCGACTTCAGGATAGTAATCAAATAAATACACCTGCTTTTATAGTCATGGCCAAAACACCGCCGCGTGTATTTATGCGAAAATTGCGCCATAATCCCAAGAATTAAAATGAATAAATAGATGAAAGAAGATGAAAGAAGAGACTTTGGGAGAGAGAAGAAGAGAAGAGAGAAACTAAGGGAGAGAGCCTTAGAGAGAACAAAAGTAATAAAAAAAAGTGGCAACACGCAAGGAGAATCCCCGCTTTTTTCAAAAGCAGGCTAAAAAATCACTTCTCGCTCCCTACTTCAGTCCGAAAAACCACTCCTGATGGGGGAATCAATCCTGCACGAGGAAACCAATCCGCACTCGCGAGCTAAAGCTCGCGCACAGAACCAATCCGCGACAAACCTCTCCTCTCACCCTTCGCTTCCCTTACCCTTCGTTTCTCTCACCCCTCGCTCCTCTCACCCTTCGTTTCTCTCACCCTTCGCTTCTCTCCTATGGCTCGGATTGGTTCTGTGAGAGAGCTTTAGCTCTCCTTGCGGCATGGGTGGTGCGCAGGAGTGACCCAGGGCTCGGATTGGTTCTGTGAGAGAGCTTTAGCTCTCCTTGCGGTATGGGTGGCGCGGCAGGAGTGACCGTTTACGGGTATGAATAAAGGGCTCGATTCACATCGAACCCTTTATTTTCACTGTTTTATAAAATTTTTATTTGCAAAAAATCGGTGGGAGTCATAACTTGAACTTTGCTTTTCAAAAGATTATCGCTAAATTTGCAGTCTAACATCAACTCCACAATGAGCAATCAATATATCGTAAGTGCGCGCAAGTATCGTCCGGCGACGTTTCGTTCGGTGGTGGGTCAGCAGAATCTGACCTCTACTCTAAAGGGTGCGATCGACTCGGGTCGCTTGGCGCATGCCTATCTCTTCTGCGGGCCCCGCGGCGTGGGTAAGACCTCCTGCGCACGTATTTTTGCCCGCACCATCAACTGCCTCTCCCCCACTGCCAACGGCGAAGCCTGCGGCGAGTGCGAGTCTTGTAAGTCGATCGACCGCGGCAATTCCTTCAACCTTATCGAACTCGATGCCGCCTCCAACAATGGCGTTGACGATATCCGCGCCATTACCGACCAGGTCAACATCCCCCCGCAAGTCGGCAAGTATCGCGTGTTCATCATCGACGAGGTCCACATGCTCACGTCGCAAGCCTTCAACGCCTTCCTCAAGACCCTCGAAGAGCCCCCCTCCTACGCCATCTTTATCCTCGCCACCACCGAGAAGCATAAGGTGATCCCTACGATCTTGAGTCGCTGTCAGATCTACGACTTCAAGCGCATCACCATCAATGATATGGTGGATCACCTCGCTTACGTCGCCGAGCAGGAGGGTATCACCGCCGATCGCAAAGCCCTCGGCGTGATCGCTCGCAAGGCCGACGGCGCCATGCGCGATGCCCTCTCCATCTTCGACCAAATGGCGACCTCCTGCCAGGGCAATATCACCTACGAGGCTACTATCAGCAATCTCAATGTGCTCGATTATGACTACTTCTTCCGCCTCGTCGACTCCTTCGCCCAAGGCGACGCCGCCACATCACTCCTGTTATATAAGGAGATCCGCGACCGAGGCTTCGACTCCCTTTTCTTCGTCAATAGCCTCGCCCAGCATATCCGCGACCTGATGGTGGCACTCGACCCACGCACCCTCTCCCTCTTGGAGACCCCCGACGACGTCAATGCCCGACTCAATGAGCAAGCCAAGTCACTCCCTATACAGTGGTATTATGCCGCCCTTAAGTTGCTCAACGACTGCGATCAGGCATATCGCACCGCCACCAACAAGCAACTACTGGTGGAGGTAACCCTGATACGCTTGTCACAATTACTCAAGCCGGCACAACCCCCTTTTGATATCTCCGACCGCCCTGTGGCTCTGCGGAACCCCTCGGAACAAGTAAGAGCCACAGCCGTCACAACTGCGGCACCCGCCCCGATATCGGCAGCCCAATCTCCTGCACCCGCACCGGCGGCGCAGCCACATACCCCCGCCGCGCCTGCCGCCGCACCTACCGCCACACCTGCTGCCGCGCCACGACCCGCCTCGCGCCGTCCCCAATCCTTCTCCATCAAGAAGGAAACCGACACACGCGTCGTAGGCATCGAACGCCAACGCCAAGAGTTTAGCGACCAAGACTTCATGCAGGCTTGGAGCGACTATATCGCCACCATCCCCGACCAGAAGATCCTGGTCAGCGCCATGCGCGTCAGCCACCCCACACGCCGCAACGACACCGAATATGCCGTCATGGTCGACCACCCCGCCCAGCAGCAAGCCTTCGAGATGGGTATGACCCGACTCCTCACCTTCCTGCGCGAACGACTCCACAACGACTTCCTCACCATTAAAGCCGAGATCAACCCCGCCGCCGAGACGGTGAAATATCTCACCCCATTCGAATTCCTCAAGAAGACCGCCGAAGTCAATCCCCAACTCGGAGAGGCCCTCAAGCGCCTGGATATCGAGATAGTCTGACCGGAGACGACAGCCCCCCCCTCACACCGCCGCCAAGGCATCGTGACGCCCTCTACTGCCGTTAATTTTAGTTAAATATTTATAACTAATCTTAAAACAGGGTATAAAATAGGCAAGATAGCGCCCTTGATGGAGGTGCGATTATGTTAAACGACAATTATTTATTAACTTTGCGATACGAATTCCGGAGGGGGCGCAAGTCTCCTCCGACTTTTATATTATTGACAATGATAGACAAGCAAGCATTGCAAGCCTGGATCGAAGAGAGGTTGCAAGACACGGAGTGCTACCTGGTAGACGTCACGGTCAGCGCTCAGAATGAGATCAAGGTGGAGATAGACTCCATGGATAGCATCGACATCGACTTTTGTGTAGAATTATCTCGCGACATCGAAACGGCATTTCCTCGCGATGATGAAGACTACGAATTGGAGGTCGGTTCGGCAGGGCTCACCTCCCCCTTCAAGGTCTTGGCACAATATCGCAAGAACCTTGGCAACAAGGTGGAGGTGTTGACACGCGACGGCCGCAAGTTGCATGGCATACTGGTCGAAGCTGCCGACGACCGCTTTGCCATCGAGATGCAAGTCAAGGTGAAGCGTGAGGGTGCGAAGCGGCCTGTCGAAGAGACCCAAAGAGAAGAGTTCGCCTATAGCGACGTGAAGAGCGTCTGCTACGACCTCGACTTTTAACAGCAGCAAATAATAATTCAAAACATATAGAAGAAACTCTAATGGCAAAGAAAGTAGAGACTGTAAATATGGTCGATCGTTTTGCAGAGTTCAAGGAGCTCAAGAACATCGACAAGACCACCCTGATATCAGTGCTTGAGGAGTCATTCCGCAAAGTGCTTCAAAACCAGTTCACGACTGACGACAATTTCGACGTGATCATGAACCCTGACAAGGGAGACTGTGAGATCTATCAGAACTTGAATGTCGTGCCGGATGGAGAGGTAAAGAACCCCAACACCCAGATCGGGCTCACCGAGGCGCGCGAGATAGACCCGGAGTGTGAGATCGGGGAAGATGTCGCCAAGCAGATACATTTTGAGAAATTCGGACGTCGTGCCATTCTGACACTTCGTCAGACACTTCAATCGAAGATCCTCGACCTTCACAAGAATGCCATTTCCGCCAAGTTCAAGGAACTGGTGGGCGAGGTGATTACCGGTGAAGTACACCAGATTTGGAAGCGCGAGATGTTGCTTCTCGACGAAGATCAGAATGACCTGATACTTCCGAAAGAGGAGCAGATTCCGGGCGATTTCTTCCACAAGGGAGACATGGTGAGAGCCATCGTAAAGACAGTCGATGACAAGAATGGCAATCCGAAGGTGATCTTGTCGCGTACGGATCCTCGTTTCTTGAGTCGACTCTTCGAGATGGAGATTCCGGAGATCCATGATGGATTGATCACCATCAAGGGAGTAGCGCGCAAGCCCGGCGAGCGCGCCAAGGTGGCAGTAGAGAGTTATGACGAGCGCATCGATCCGGTGGGAGCATGTGTCGGCATCAAGGGAAGCCGCATCCATGGTATCGTGCGTGAGCTCCACAACGAGAGCATCGACGTGATCAGTTACACATCGAATCCGCAGCTCTATATCCAGCGTGCCTTGTCGCCGGCCAAGATTTCATCTATTCGTCTCAGCGAGAGCGAAGATGGCAAGAAGAAGGCAGAGGTGTTCCTGCATCCCGACGAGGTGAGCCTCGCCATCGGCAAGGGAGGTCTCAACATCTTCTTGGCACAAGAGCTCACCGGCTATTCGATCGATGTATATCGCGACATCGAAGAGGGTGAAGAGGATATCTACCTCGATGAGTTCCGCGATGAGATCGACGACTGGGTAATCGAGCAGCTCAAAGACTTGGGACTTGGCACAGCGAAGTCGGTGCTCAACGCCCCCCGCAGAGTTCTCGACGAGGCAGACCTGGAGGATGAGACCATCGAGAATGTGCTCCGTGTGCTCCGTGCCGAGTTCGAGGAGTAAATAACATATTGTAAAACCAAACACTATATATGCGCACAAAGATCAGTAAAGTAGCCAAAGACCTGAATGTGGGAGTCAACACAGCCGTTGAATTCCTGCGCAAGCACAATATCGAAGTCGATGAGGGCCCGAATGCACGCATCGACTCCGACGCCGTCGAACTGCTCATGCAAGAGTTTAGTGCCGACAAGAAAGATAAAGCCACGGCTGAAAGCATCTTCGCCAACCGTCGTGGGAATAAGAAGGCGAAACAAGAAGCTGCACGCGAGCAGGAGACGACCACTCGCGTCACAGGCCCCAAGATCTTGGGGACAATCGACCTTTCGAATCCACGTTCGGGGATGACATCGACCACTGCATCTGCGCCGACCACACCTACCGAAAAAGCTCCCACCGAGGAGGTTCCCGAAAAAGCTCCGGAGAAAGCTTCGGAGAAGGCCCCCGAGAAGACTCCGGAGAAAGCTCCGGAGAAGGCCCCCGAGAAGACCCCGGAGGAAGCTCCTGAAAAGACCTCGGAAAAGGCTCAGGAAAAGGCTCCCGAGAAAGCTCCGGAGAAGGCTTCTGTCGCTCCTGTCGCTCCGAGCGCTCCCGCCAAGGAGCAGGCACAACCCAAAGCTGAACAACCTAAAGTTGAAAATAAGCCTGTGGAAAACAAAGAACCCAAAGAGGTAAAGAAAAAAGAGGAGGAAACAAAAGCTGAAGTTGCTACCGACGATAAGCCTTTCCGTCTTAGTGGCAACACGCCGGGTGCTCCCGAGCTCAAGGTGATCGGCAAGATTGACTTGTCGGCGATCAACACCAGCACACGCCCCAAGAAGAAGAGCAAGAGCGAGCGTCGCGCCGAAAATGCCGACCGCAAGCGTCGCAAACGCATCGGCAAGGAGAAGGTCGATATCGACAAGGCTGCTCAGCAACCCGGCTTCGGCTCCGACCAGCGCAAGAAGCAGAATGAGGGTGGCAACCAGGGTGGCGGTGGCAACAACAGTAATAACAACAATAACGGCCAGAGCCGCAGCGAACGCAAGAAGAATCGCGACCGTCGCAACCAGAAGCCTGAGATCAGCAACGAAGATGTGCAGAAGCAGGTGAAGGAGACGCTCGCTCGCCTCACCAACAAGACCACCAAGAAGTCGGTGAAGTTCCGCAAGGAGAAACGCGAGGAGATGCACAATCGCGAGATCGAGAAGGAGCGTCGCGAGGAGGCTGAATCGAAGATACTGAAGATCACCGAGTTCGTTACCGCCAATGACTTGGCCAACCTGATGGATGTGCCGGTGAATAAGGTAATCGCCACCTGTATGAACCTGGGTGTGATGGTGTCGATCAATCAGCGTCTTGACGCCGAGACCCTCAACATTGTGGCTGAGGAATTTGGGTTTGAGACCGAATTTGTAAGCGCCGATGTCACCGAGGCTATCGAGGTGATCGAAGATAAGGAGGAGGATCTCGAGACTCGTCCACCGATCGTCACCGTGATGGGACACGTGGACCATGGTAAGACTTCTCTTCTCGACTATATCCGCAAGGCTAATGTGATCGCCGGCGAGGCGGGAGGTATCACCCAGCACATTGGTGCCTATAACGTAAAGTTGCCGAATGGTCGTCACATCACCTTCCTCGACACCCCGGGTCACGAGGCATTTACCGCGATGCGTGCACGCGGTGCCAAAGTCACCGACCTCGCCATCATCATCGTAGCTGCCGACGACGACGTGATGCCCCAGACCATCGAGGCTATCAACCACGCCTCTGCCGCCGGAGTGCCTATGGTGTTCGCCATCAATAAGATCGATAAACCTGCTGCCAACCCCGATAAGATCAAGGAGGAACTTGCCGGCATGAATTACTTGGTAGAGGATTGGGGTGGCAAGTATCAGTCGCAAGATATCTCCGCCAAGAAGGGTATCGGCGTCGATGAACTTATGGAGAAGGTTCTTCTCGAGGCAGAGATGCTCGACTTGAAGGCAAATCCCAATCGCCCCGCCATCGGTTCGGTGATTGAGTCGTCGCTTGACAAGGGGCGCGGTTATGTAGCCACGGTGCTCGTGCAGAACGGCACATTGAAGGTGGGCGATGTGATCTTGGCAGGCACCAATTTCGGCAAGGTCAAGGCTATGTTCAATGAGCGTAACCAGCGAGTGAAAGAGGCAGGGCCTTCGACACCGGTGTTGATCTTGGGACTGAATGGTGCGCCACAGGCAGGCGACACATTCAACGTGCTTTCCACCGAACAGGAGGCACGCGAGATCGCCTCGAAGCGCGAGCAGCTGCAACGCGAGTTGAGCATGCGCACCAAGAAGCGTGTCGGACTCGAAGAGTTGGGACGCCGTCGTGCACTCGACGACTTCCACGAGCTCAATCTCGTGGTGAAGGGAGACGTGGATGGCTCGGTAGAGGCACTCTCAGACTCGCTGCTCAAGTTGTCGACACCGGAGATTCAGGTTAATGTGCTCCACAAGGGTGTGGGTGCCATCTCCGAATCTGACGTTACGCTTGCCGCTGCTTCTGACGCCATCATCATCGGCTTCCAGGTGCGTCCTTCGGGAGCTGCCCGCAAGGAGGCAGAGAAGGAGGGTGTCGAGATCCGTCTCTATTCGGTGATCTACAAGGCCATCGAGGAGGTGAAAGATGCGATGGAGGGTCTTCTCTCTCCCGAGATTCGCGAGGAAATCATCGGTACGGCAGAGGTGCTCCAGACCTACAAGATCTCGAAGGTGGGTACGATCGCCGGTGCCATCGTGCGTGATGGCAAGGTGAAGCGCACATCGAAGGTGCGTGTGATCCGCGACGGCATCGTGATCTACAGCGGCGAACTTGGTTCGCTCAAGCGATTCAAAGATGACGCCAAGGAGGTTACTACCGGCTATGACTGCGGACTCTCCGTCCAGGGATACAACGATATCCGCGAAGGCGACATGATCGAAGCCTACGAAGAAGTAGCCGTCAAAAAGACACTCTAAAAAATTGCTTTTATCATAATAGAAAAAGGGCTGATCAGTTCACAAACCGATCAGCCCTTTTTAGAATAAAAGATTTTTTGCTTAAATATATCGGGAGTTGGCGGGGAAATGTTATCTTTGTGGATTATTATGTTTTTGTTTAGATAGTCATATCGTTATTATGCATTATTTTCTAAATATCGGTTCGAATATCGGGAACCGTAAGTTGAATATCAGCCGCGCTCTTAAAGCCCTCGAGGAGGAGTTCGGCTATTTCGAAGTATCTAAATTAGTGGAGTCTCGACCCTGGGGATATGTCTCCGATAGAATGTATTATAACATCGCAATAATGGTGATTAGCGACAAGGAGCCACTTCAGATGCTGAACATATTGCAAGGTATAGAGAATCGACTCAACCCGACACCCCATCGCGATGCATCCGGCAATTATCAGGATCGCGTGCTCGACATCGACATCATGGCGGCAGACGAGATCAGCCTCGACAGCGACAACCTTACCCTCCCCCACCCCGCCTTGGCAGAACGCCGCTTCTTCTTGGAGCCCTTCGCCGAATTGGCACCCCTCTGGCGTCACCCCCTCAGCGGCAAGACATGCGCCGAAATGCTCGCCGACCTCCCCGCAGAGAAGGAGGAAAGCAAAGGATAAAAGAGAAGGAGGAAAGCAAAGGATAAAAGTGTTTAGATCTATAAAATAATACCTGAAAAAGAAATGAAAAAATTAAAGTTTTTTGCAGCGGCAGTCTGTACGGGGCTCGCGGCTATGGCATCCGCCCAAGCCGACGAATCGCCCAGATGGCTCCGCAACACGTCGATTTCGCCCGATGGCAGCAAGATCGCCTTCACCTATCGCGGCGACATCTTCACCATCCCCACAGCCGGAGGCGAGGCACATCAGCTCACCTCGGGAGGCTCCTACAACACCTCTCCTATCTGGAGCCCCGACTCTCGCACCATCGTATTCTCATCCGATCGCGAGGGGAGTTACGACCTCTACAGGGTAGCATCTACGGGTGGCTCACCTATACGTCTCACCACATATTCCGGCAACGAGACCCCCTTGGCATTCCTCTCCCCCGACAAGGTGATCTACTCCACTTCGGAGATCACCTCAGAGAAGTCGATACGCAATCCGGTGCGTCATACTCGCACATACGCCATCGACATCAACACTCCTGATGCACGTCCCGAGCTTTACCTATCGATGCCTCTGGGTTCGGCTTCGATAGCGCCCGACGGCAAGATGCTCTATCACGACCGTAAAGGGCTCGAAGATCCACTCCGCAAGCATGAACGCTCATCAGGCACCTGCGATGTGTGGCTATACGATAAAGGTGTCTTCACCAAGCTCACCAACTTCAATGGCCACGACATGAACCCGGTGTGGAAAGCCGATGGCAAGGGTTACTATTACCTCTCTGAAGAATCGGGAACAATCAATGTCTACTCCGCCGATGGTAAGGGGGGCAAGCGTCAACTCACCAACTTCGAGAAGCACCCGGTGCGCACGCTAAGCGTTTCCGGCTCCGGACTTATGGCTTTCAGCCAGGATGGCGATATCTACACCCTACGCGAAGGAGAAACACCCCGCAAGGTCAACGTATCCATCTATGCCGACCAATACAAGAAAGATATCATCAAAGGCTTTGCCGGCAGCGGCGCAAGCGGTATATCCATCTCTCCGGAAGGAAAAGAGGTGGCGATCGTGGTGAGAGGCGAAGTATATGTCACCGACACCAAATACTCTACCACCAAGCGCATCACCAACACTGCGGCACAAGAGCGTGAAATCTCCTTCTCACCCGATGGCCGCAAACTGGTCTACGACTCCGAACGCGACGGCATCTGGCAACTCTTCATCTCCGAGATCAAGAACCCGTCAGAGAAGCGCTTTGCCTACGCCACGGAAATCGAGGAGAAACCCCTCTACAAGAGCGAGCTCCCGGCGCAACAGCCCCGTTTCTCGCCCGATGGCAAGAAGGTGGCATTCCTCGAAAATCGCACCACACTGCGTGTCATCGACGTAGAGAGCAAGAAAGTAACCACAATCCTCGACGGCAAGTATAACTACTCATATTCCGACGGCGACGTGCCCTTCGAATGGAGTCCTGACAGCCAATGGATCTTGATCAGCTATATCGGCATAGGTGGCTGGAACAACACCGACGTGGCAGCCGTCAAGGCGGATGGCAGCCGAGTGGTCGACCTGACCGAAAGCGGCTATAGCGACGGCAATGCCAAGTGGGTGCTCGGTGGCAAAGCCATCGCCTACGAGACCGGCAAATATGGCATGAAGAGCCACGGATCGTGGGGCAATCAGAGCGATATCGTGCTGATGGCTCTCGATGCTGACGCCTGGGATCAGATCAACGCCACCGAAGAGGAGGATGCCCTCCGCGAAGAGGCTGAGAAAGAGAAGAAAGATGCCGACGACAAGTCGGACAAGAGCGACAAAAAGAAGGGCAAGAGCGACAAGAAGTCAAAGAAGGCTAAAGCCGATAAGAAGGAGGCCGAAGTTATCGCTCTCGACTTCGACAACCGTCGTCACCGCATGCGTCGCGTCACTCCCACCAGCGCCATGATCGGCGACTATTTCCTCGCCCCCAAGGGTAATAAACTCTATTATACGGCACAATCGACTGAAGGAGATGCCAACCTATATGTAGCCGATCTGCGTAAGGATGAGACCAAACTCCTGGCGAAGGGTGTCAATGGTGGCATCGAAGCCGACAAGAAGGGAGAAAATATCTTCCTAATAAGTTCGAAGGGGATCAAAAAAATCAATCTCGACTCAGGCAAGGAAGATGCTATCGAATTTGAAGCCCCCTACGATCGGAGTGCCGCCGCCGAGCGTGAATATATCTACGACCACTGCGTGCGCCAAGTGGCTGACAAGTTCTATGATGTCAACATCCATGGCGTCGACTGGGAATATTATGGCAAGCATTATCGCCAATTCCTCCCCTATATCACCAACAATCAAGACTTCGCCACACTTCTGAGCGAACTTCTCGGCGAATTGAACGCATCGCACACCGGCGGCTCTTACCGCGGCGGCGGAGCGCGCCTCTCCACAGCCGAATTGGGAGCCTTCTACGACGCCTCATACACCGGCGACGGTCTGAAGGTAAGCGAAGTAATCAGCGGTTCACCCCTACTCTCCGCCAAGGCGAAGGTAAAAAAAGGTGACATCATTACCAAGATCGATGGCGAGACTATCAAGGCGGGCAAGAATTACTATCCGCTGCTCGAAGGGAAAGCCGGAAGGAAGACCATGCTTGAGATCAAGCGAGTATCGGGCAAGTGCGACACGGTGAGTGTACGTCCTCTGTCGGGTGGCGAACTCAACGAATTGCTCTATCAGCGATGGGTGGAGCGCAATGAGGCCTACGTCGACTCGATCTCGGGTGGCAGAATCGCCTACGTGCATGTGCGCGGCATGGATTCACCCAGCTTCAGAGCCGTTTACGACCGTCTTCTCGGCAAATATCGCAACGCCGAGGCTGTAGTGGTGGATACCCGCTGGAACGGCGGCGGATGGCTCCACAATGACATCGCCATCCTGCTGAGTGGCAAGAAATATGTCGACTACTCGCCCCGCGGCCAATATGTCGGCTCAGATCCCTTCTCACAGTGGACCAAGCCCTCGGTGATGCTCACCAACGAAGCCAACTATAGCGACGCCCATGGCACACCCTACACCTACAAGACGCTGAAGATCGGCAAACTGGTGGGAGCACCCGTGCCGGGCACAATGACCGCCGTATGGTGGGAGCAACAGATCGACCCGACCATTGTCTTCGGCATACCGCAAGTCACCAGCCTGGATGTCAATGGCAAGCCCTTGGAAAACCAGCAGCTCAATCCTGACATAGAGGTCTACAACAACCCGGGCGAAGAGCTAAACGGAATAGACCGCCAACTCGAAGCCGCAGTGAAAGCCCTCCTGAAATAATTCCAAATAAAAAAGCCTCCGAACTGGAGGCTTTTTTATTAAGAGCGCGTTCCTTAAATGAATTTAAGAACGTGCTCTAATCTTATAATATAAAAGAGGATGCATCTGAGATGCACCCTCTTTATTTTGGCTTAATAAGAGATTCTTATTAGAAGACAACCTTAGTAGCCTTGTTGCCTTTAACTACGATGTAAAGACCGCTTTCGGGAGCGTCAACGCGAACACCCTGGAGGTTGAAGTAAGCGGGAGCCTCGTTGTTGTCAACTGTGATGTTGCTAACTGCAGCCTCGAAGGGGCACTCGTAAGCCTTATCGTTGCTGAATGCAGCCATAGTGTTTTCACCATCGAAGATTACCCAGCATACGCCGTTCCAATCCTCTTCGAAAGTGATGTTACCGATTGAGTTGAAGTAGAGAGTAGTTTCAACTTCCATGAGGAGAGCCTCACCGTCGCTACCATAGTTGTACTTAGCCCAACCTGCGTCAGCGATCTTGAAAGATTCACCTGCGAGAACTTTCTGATCGTCTTTGCATTCAAACTTCCAGATGTTGCCATCAACATTCTGAAGTCTCCAAGACTCACCGAGCTCGTCGTTGATACCTTCATTGAGCCAGCCGTTCATATCACCACGGAGGTAAACCTTAACTTCGGGCTGAGGAGTGTCAGTGGTAAGAGTGATAGTAGAGAGGTCACCTGCTACTACTACATCATAGTCACCCTGCCAGGGACAAAGGATGTTGTCGCCACCGGCTACGAGAGCAACAGCTACACCGGGAACATCACCATAGACAGCAGTCAA
Organism: Bacteroidales bacterium; assembly: GCA_004553095.1. Lineage (GTDB taxonomy): Bacteria > Bacteroidota > Bacteroidia > Bacteroidales > Muribaculaceae > Lepagella. Next base: position 5,421 of record SFMJ01000012.1, on the reverse strand, counting down.
AGCTGTAGCCTTCCAGCCATCCCAAGTGCCATCAAAAGTGGTGTTTATAGTGAAAGAAGAAAGACCATTTACGTGGATTTTGTAAACGCCATCCTCGTAAGTAAACTGGTCGGGAGTCGCAACGTTCCAGTCGTTAACGAAACCACCTGCTTCAGCGCCGGCGCTTTGACCTGTGATGTAGAGAGGTGCACCATTTTGTGCATTTGCTGCGAGTGCCACTACGGCTGCAGCTGCAAGAGCGTAAAATTTCTTCATAATGAAAATTTTAGATTTTGTTGGTTAATATTTAAGATATCTGTAATATTCTATCGTCTAAAATTTGAATATTATTGTAGCATGGTATTTCGTAGGAGTATCCACGGCACATATTCGGTGCAAAGATAGTCACTTAATTTATTATTTCCAATTATTTTGCCAAAAAAATCACTAAAAACAGATAATTTTAACCTATCGTAAAATATTGAGCCACTTTTTAATATAAAATCAGAGACTGTGTCAATTATACTATTATTGACACAGTCTCTTGTATAGATTGATGCTTTATAGTATTATAAGAGCATCTGTAGGATCAGTTTGAAAATATTTCGGATTTGCTCTATAGCGATCCTTATTTTTCAAGAGTAAGAGTGTAGGGTTGCTTGCTGAAGTCGATGGTCACCTTGTAAGTGCCGGGCTCTACACACTGCATATTGCTACCCTTGAAGTCGAGAGTGTAAACGCCATCGCCTGCAGACTTGCCACCGAAGTCGAGATCCCAATCGCCGTTGGCGTTGATCTTGAACTCAGTGCCGATCTCTACATTTTCAGCAGTCCAAGTTCTGAGGTCCTTCGACGGAGTAAGAGGAGTAGCAGTCTCAAGGTTCCAGTTATTGCCTGCGCCGATCACTGAGAGAGAGGTCATAGCCTTCACAGAGAATTTGAGCTGCACGAGGTTAACCTCGGTCCAGTAGAGGGTGTTACCCTTCACAGGAGCTGTGATGCTCTTACCTGTGCTTGAAGCAGTCAATGATCCGCTCTCATAGAGACCATTCTCATCGATTACTTCGCTACCTTCCACCATCTTGAAGACTACGGGGCCGGTCTTGTCGGGCTGTGCAGCGAGTGTCCATCGTTGGTTAATAGCTGTCACACCGCTATAGTTGATATAGTCGGAAGTGTAGAGCTTCATCACGTTTTCAGCCTTAACAGAGCCGCTGAAGGGATAGAGATTTTCGAATGCGTAGTTCACTGTATAAGAGTCATCGTACACATTGACAGTGATGAGGACAGAACCAACCAAAGAGATTTGGCCGGCGCCGCTACCGGCAGCGAGCTTACCTGCGAGGTCAGAGTCGAGTGAGGGGATACAGCCGAGGAGCTTGGAAGCATCCTTGGATTCGTATACCGAAACAGGAGCGAGCTTCCAAGCGTAGCCTGCGTCAGTCACGTCGATCTTGACAGCGAACTCGGGATTGTCATAAACGCTGACATTGCCGAGAGTATTGTCCATCTTGACAGCCTTAGCGAAGTCGGGTGTACCGGCAGCGTCACAAGGCACTACAAAGAATGTATTTTCCATCCACTTCTCGGGGTTGAGAGTCGTAACAGAATATTTAGCATCAGCAGCGAAATAAGCGTCGAGACCGCCGAGACGGAGAGTAGTGTTGCCACGTTGAGCCAAAGCTACGTAGCGAGCATACACGTCACGAGTACCGGGCTCCTTGGTGATAGCCTCTTTGATAGCGTTGTTGAGGATGTCGGGATTCACCATGATGGCGTTATCTACGACAGTAGTGTTGGCAACAGCCACCTTGGAGAAGTTAGCATCTCCTGCCACCTCCATATTGATTACGAGGTCGTAATCAGCGGGGAAGTTTTCGAGGGCAGTGATGTCAGCCACATGAACGTTAACGTTCTGGGTGCTTGCATTGATCAGGTTGAGTTCTGTATTCTCAGCCGTCTTAATCACAAGGCCGGAATTAGCGAAGATGCCATCGGGCTCGGGATTCGTTTGGCCCGGAGGATTGGGCAGGTCGTAATTTTCGCACGATGCCAAAACCATGGTCAGAGCCAATGCAGATATGAATTTTATTTTTTTCATAATTCTAAATTACTTTTTAGTAGGTTTTAACTGCTCGGGGAGAGCTTTTTCGTTCCCTCCCCGGGCTGATATGACATCATTCGAAAGAGGGGGTACGACCGGTGAATGTCACGTTGTGTGCACCCTCCTTGATATAGATCTTATTGTTCTGAGTATCGACTACGATAGTCACGGGAGAATATACATCGACATTCACACCCCAGTTACCGAGACCCTGCGGGATAACATCGCCGGAGAAGCCTGCTTGCCACTTATCGGTGACGGGGAGACAGTAGAAGTCGGCCTCATTTGAGCCGAGAGAAGCGTCAGCCACCCAGCCGAGGAGTTCGGTGAAGAAGCGGAACTGCGAGCATTGATCAGCTTCAGACTTACCCTCCTTATCAGCCTTCGGAACGAGGTCGAATACACCAACGAAGAGCTTTTCGCCGATCTTCTCAGTGGGCTCATAGAGAGCGAAGTTATTCTTATAGTGATCGAAGTTGGCAGCATTCGGGCCTTTGAAGCCATCCTCAACGCCGGTTTCGGGGTTACGAAGGTCACCGCAGATATAGATCCAAGCGGCCTTCTTCTCAGCATACCTCACGCTGATAGCGTTGTAGCTTACAGCATTCTGGCTGACGATACGAGAGCCTTCGATGCCTTCGATTTCGCAGACAGCGCGGAAATAAGCCTTCATAGGCTTCTTGGAAACTTCAGAAGCTTCGAACTCTTCCTGGCTTGTGATCTTAGAGAGCTTGAGCAGAGCGATACCAAGATCAAAAGTCTTGATCGACATTGCTGCCGATGCGGGATTTTGGTTCTCAAGCGCTACCCATTTCTCTTCGGGGGCATTAGGATCGAGAGAGACGAGAGCAGAGTACTTACAGATGGCAGAATAGCCATAATCGGGCTGAGTGCAGAAGAGATTGAAAGTAGCTGCATCAGTCATCTCCTGAGCAGTCTCAAACTCGACATCCTGCATAGCCGGAGTAGAGACGGTGAAAGTGGTCGGGTTGTGATATTGCGGATTATCCTCTTGCTTGCAAGAAGAAAAACCGAGGACAACAGCCGCCAACGCCAATATAATTGATAATTTTTTCATTTTTATCTTACGATTAACTGATTAATATCCTTCGATCTGATGTAGATGAGAAGCTGACATAACACGCGAGGGGATGGGGAAAGACTTGGTGTATTCCTCGAGGTTAGTACCGGAAGCGATACCACCCTTCCATTCCCAAGTATAACCGGTGCACCAGAGGTTCCAACGGATAAGGTCAGTGCGGCGCACATTCTCAGAGTAGAGTTCGCGGCAACGTTCATCCTGGAGGTCAGACATTGAGAGAGAAGTCCAAGGAGTATAGTTATCACCATACGCACGTTGACGGATATAGTTAACATATTTGAGAGCATCTGCTTGAGTGCCGCCGCCACCCTGAAGGATAGCCTCAGCTGCAGTCAGATAGATCTCGGCGAGACGGATCACTGCATAGTCGCCACCGAAAGGAGTAGAGCTCGGAGGAGATGCGAGATAATTGATTGAACCATCTTCGTTGTATGCCCAGTTAGAATACTTGGGAGCGAGGTAGCCATTCTTACCCCAATCGTCGCCGGTGAGTGTAGGATTGTTGGCAGTGAAGCCGTGGCTGCTGGTTTGCCAGAGATCAACACGGCTGTCGTTGCTGACACTCATGTCGACATCGAGCCATTCGAACTTCTTGACGAAAGACTTGCGAGCTACGATACACTTCCAGCCGTCACCGGAGTTGAACCAGTCGGAAGATACATAACCTACAGACTTGGGATCGAAGGAATAAGCCTTGTTGGCAACAACGTCGTTGACAGTCTTCTGCCAATCCTTAAGATCTTTATTATTATAAGCAGCAAGAACTTGGTTATACTCCTCATCTGTAGCGCAATACTGATAGAGGCGCTTTACGCCGTCGGCATCTTCAACCACGAGATCATTGGTATCAGTTACATCTTTATATTTCGCATCCTTGGTAGGATAAGGCACTGTGGTGCTGACACCATTTGTACCGATCCATGCAGCCACCAAGAAGGTAGCACCCGACCAAGAGGTCAGATCTTCGCTTGTAGCAGTCTTGGATTGAGGGATATCCCAGATGATCTCGTTGACCTCGTTAGCACCGCCAATAGCATATTGGTCGTTGTTATAACCGAAGAGAGCCTTATAGCTGCGAGCCAAACCATTGCCATAATAACCACCCTTACCGAGGCGAGCGATGATTTTCTCACAGTGCTCATAGCACTTGGCATAGTCATTGGTGTTAGCGAATACCTCACCATTCAGATAGATCTTGGCGAGGATAGCCTCAGCAGCGTCGAGACCTACGAAACCATAATAGGTGGGAGTAGGATGCTCGGTGTAATACTTCACTACTGCCTCGAGGTCTGCAGTCACTCTTTTGTAGACTTCAGCACGACCGGGCTGAGTAGGCTCTTCACCCACCTTGGTAGATTCGTCAGCGTAGGGAGGATTATTGTAGAAAGAGAGCATATAGTAATAGCAACCTCCGCGAAGGATACGAGCTTGACGCACATACTCTTCGGCACGAGCCTTGGCGGCATCGTCAGGAAGATCGAACTCATTGTTCTGCACCTTTTGGATGAACTGGTTGCAGAGAGTGATATTGATGATCAGACGAGAATAGAAACCGAACACGGCATCGAGAGAAGAAGAGACCTTACCATGGTTGATTGTACCATAGACTTCGGGGTCCCAAAGCCAGCAAGCTTCGTCGGTGGTCATTTCCTCACCGATATAGATGGCACGTTGGAACGAAGCCATACCGCCATCGAAATCTTGAACGGGAGAATTACCGTTCGCACCGAAAGTAGCAAAGTTGAGATAGATGTCTGCGAACACCCGATCCATGTCCTTGCTTACATCGGTTGTTGAATTAGGGTCTACGGGACTCTTGTCGAGGTCGTTCACACAAGAAGTGAGACCGAAAGCGGCAGCCGCGATACCCAATGTCATGAATATTTTATTGAAAGTTTTCATATTGGATTCTATCTTTGAAAATTAGTTAAAGATTAGAAAGTCGCCACGATACCGAGTGTAGTAGTGATAGGACGTGGATAAGGATTAGTCTGGATACCGCCGAACTCTTCAGGATCAAGACCGGTGAACTTGGTGATCACGAAAGGATTCTGAACGGCAGCGAAGATACGGAGAGTAAGCTTCTCTTGCAACAGATCTCTGAAAGTATATCCGAGAGTGATGTTGTCGCACTTCAGGGACGATGCGTTCTGTACGAACAGGTCGGTAAGCTTGGAGGTGTTATGATCAGACTGCCAGAAGAGAGAAGTAAGAGGGCGGTTGGGCAGGCCGAAGG
>SFMJ01000145.1 GCA_004553095.1 Bacteroidales bacterium | reverse complement strand
TCTCCTTTATATTATAAAAGGTGAGATGGTGCTCTTCAGCGAAGTTGTAGATAAAGTTGCGGATCTTGTTGCCTAAGTCACACTGCAAGTAGCATGTGTCGATATGGAGCACTTTGTCGAAAGAACCGGGGATATGAAAGCCCAAAGCATCGCTCGAGTCGGTAAACTCGGCACCCGATTTCACCTCTTCCCAAGTACGCCATTTCTTGCACGAGAAGGTGTATTCCATCTTGTTGCGATATTCCCAAATATCGGCAGATCCCAAGATGGGAGTGATCTCCGGGATTTCCACTTTGCCGATGCGTGTCAAGGCATCAAATACATGCTGTTGCTTCCATTGCAGCTGATATTCGTAGGGAAGATGCTGCCATTTGCAGCCGCCGCAGATAGTGAAGTGCGGGCAGCGTGCCTCTATGCGATGTGGCGAGGGAGTCACTATGCGAGTGATATGCGCCTCGGCAAAACTATGCTTTTTTCTATCCACTTGGATATCAACCACGTCGCCCGGAGCCCCGAAGGGGATAAAGGTGACGATCGCTGTCTCATCATCCGGTCGCATCTTCAAGCGAGCCAACGATTTTCCCTCGGCGGCAACACTCTCGATGCTGATCGAACTCAATGCAGGAAGATTCTTCTTCTTTCTTGCCATATTCTCTATTCTATAACTTATTTTGCCACACCTTCTTAAGACCGATAAAATCGCTGATTTCATCCCCATCTATCGCTCAAAAAAAGAGGCATTTTCAGGTGTCGAACAAAAAAAATTCATGTTCATATTAAATTCTTCTGCAAAATTAATGATTTTAAGCAATCTTTTATTAAATTTGCAGTTACAATTTTTGAAGAATTTTTGCTATTCGATTTTTTCGTAATCGGTTGGGCGCATCTTTCTACGATTTTATCGATAGCAAAAATGATAAGTCTTCTATACCATTTTAAACCTCAAATGATCATTTTTTTAATCGAAATATAATATTTTATATGGCAAAAAAGATTTATACCTTTGGTGCAGGTAAGGCTGAAGGTACAGCTGAAATGAGAAATCTGCTTGGTGGCAAGGGCGCCAACCTCGCTGAGATGAACCTCCTTGGAATGCCCGTACCTCCGGGATTCACCATCACTACTGAAGTTTGTACAGAATATACCCAGTCGGGTCGTGATGCTGTCGTAGCTGACATCAAGGCTGATGTCGAGAAGGCTATCAAGCATGTTGAGGATCTGACTGGCAAGAAATTTGACGACCCCTCCAATCCGCTCCTCGTATCCGTACGTTCCGGCGCTCGCGCTTCGATGCCCGGTATGATGGACACAGTCCTCAACCTCGGTATGAACAATGCCACTGTTGAGACTATGGCTGAGAAGAGCGGCAACCCCCGCTTCGCTTGGGATAGCTACCGCCGTTTCGTTCAGATGTATGGCGATGTCGTGCTCGGCATGAAGCCTAAGAGCAAAACAGATATCGACCCCTTCGAGGCTATCATGGATGAAGTTAAGGAGGAGAAGGGCGTGAAGTTCGACAATGAACTCGAAGTCGAGGACCTCAAAGAACTCGTGGTGCGCTTCAAGAAGGCTGTTAAGGAATACACCGGCAAGGACTTCCCCGAGTCAGCTTGGGAACAGCTCTGGGGCGGTATCTGCGCCGTGTTCGACAGCTGGATGAACGAACGTGCCATCATCTATCGCCGCATGAACCAGATCCCCGAGGAATGGGGTACAGCTGTTAACGTACAGGCTATGGTCTATGGTAACATGGGTAATAACTCTGCTACTGGTGTGGCTTTCAGCCGCGACGCTGCAACCGGTGAAAACATCTTCAATGGTGAGTATCTTATCAATGCTCAGGGTGAAGACGTTGTGGCAGGTATCCGCACTCCCCAACAGATCACTACCGAGGGTTCACGTCGCTGGGCTGCTCTCCAGGGCATCAGCGAGGAGGAACGCAGCTCGAAATATCCTTCGCTCGAAGAATCTATGCCTGAGCTCGCTGCCGAACTTATCGCTACTGCCAACAAACTCGAAGATCACTATCGCGATATGCAAGACATGGAGTTCACTATCCAGGATGGCAAGCTCTGGATGCTCCAGACTCGTAATGGTAAGCGCACCGGCGCCGCTATGGTACGCATCGCCATGGATCTTCTCCGTGAGGGTATGATCGACGAAAAGACTGTCCTCAAGCGCATGGAGCCCCAGAAGCTCGATGAGCTCCTCCACCCCGTATTCGACAAGGAGGGTTTGAAGAAGGCTGTCGTTGTGGCTAAGGGTCTTCCCGCATCTCCCGGTGCTGCTACCGGTCGCATCGTCTTCCAGGCTGATGAGGCTGAGGCTTGGGCTGAAAAGGGCGAGAAAGTTGTCTTGGTTCGTATCGAGACTTCTCCCGAAGACCTCCGCGGTATGGCTGTGGCTCAAGGTATCCTCACCATGCGTGGCGGTATGACATCTCACGCTGCCGTTGTGGCTCGTGGCATGGGTAAGTGCTGCGTATCCGGTGCCGGCGATATCCTCGTTGACTATAAGGAAAAGACTGTGACTATGTCGGGTAAGGTATTCCATGAGGGTGACTGGATCTCTCTCAATGGTTCTACCGGTGATGTATACGAAGGCAAGGTTCAGACTGCTGATCCTGAGCTCGATGGCGACTTCGGTGCTGTGATGGATCTCGCTGCCAAGTACACCAAGACTCTCGTTCGCACCAACGCCGATTCTCCCCGCGATGCCAAGCAGGCTCGCCACTTCGGTGCCCAAGGTATCGGTCTCTGCCGCACTGAGCACATGTTCTTCGAAGGCGACCGTATCAAAGCCGTGCGTGAGATGATCCTCGCTTCTGACGAAGCCGGTCGTCGTGTGGCTCTCGCCAAACTCCTCCCCATGCAGCGCGCTGACTTCGAAGGCATCTTCGAAGCTATGGATGGATATGGCGTGACTGTTCGTCTCCTCGATCCTCCTTTGCACGAGTTCGTGCCTCACACCACTGAGAACCAACAAGAACTCGCCGATGAGATGGGCCTCACACTCGCCGAAATCAAAAACAAAGTTGAAGACCTCGCAGAGTTCAACCCAATGCTCGGTCACCGTGGCTGCCGCCTTGGCATCACCTACCCCGAGATCACCGAGATGCAAGCTACTGCCATCATCGAGGCTGCCCTCAACTGCAAGGCTAAAGGCATCGACGTTCATCCCGAGATCATGGTGCCCCTCGTAGGTACTCTCAAGGAGCTCCAGAATCAGGCTGCTGTCATCACAGCTACTGCCAACAAGGTATTTGCCGAGAGAGGTGAAAGCGTTGACTACAAGATCGGTACAATGATCGAAGTGCCTCGTGCAGCCCTCACTGCTGACAAGATCGCTGAAGTAGCCGACTTCTTCTCATTCGGTACCAACGACCTCACTCAGATGACATTCGGATACTCTCGCGACGATGCACCCAAGTTCTTGAAACACTACAAAGAGATCGGCATCGTCAAGGTAGATCCCTTCGAAGTGCTCGACCAGGAGGGTGTAGGCCAGCTCGTTGAGATGGGTGTCAAGAAAGGCCGTTCGACTAAGCCCGAACTCAAAGTCGGTATTTGCGGCGAACATGGTGGTGAGCCCTCATCAGTAATGTTCTGTGCAAAGCTTGGCATGAACTACGTAAGCTGCTCCCCCTACCGCGTGCCCATCGCCCGCGTAGCTGCGGCGCAAGCAAGCGTAGAGGAATAATTCTCGAAAATTTGCACTTTTGATATAGGCAGGTAGAAATCACGCACGATTTCACATACACTAAGTAGCTAACTTGCCTATAATCAGTGCAAAATTGATGCGGCGCAGGCCTCGGTAGAGGAATAAGCGTCCACTAATCTAAAGCATTGATTTAGGCTGTAACTCCTTGAAAAATAGGGGTTACAGCCTAAACTGTTCTTAGGCGGTTCGT
>SFMJ01000144.1 GCA_004553095.1 Bacteroidales bacterium | reverse complement strand
GAAGGATCGCGGATATCTCGATATTCGACTTGTCGAGAGGAGTAAGAAGGAGGAGGCAAGCGATTATGCCCTCAGACAGGTGCCGGAGTTGATCCATCAACTTCTCCGTCGCGGCTACCGCCAACGCGACATCGCTCTGCTCGTGTCGCGAAATAAGGAGTGCGAGTCTCTGATCGATCGCTTTACCATCTTCAATCAGGAGCACCCCGACCTCCCTCCGATATCTTTCGTCAGCGAGCAGTCGCTCTATATCTCTTCGTCGAAGGCTGTGAGCATCATCGTCGGCGTATTGGATAATATCGCTCGCGGTTCGCTCCCCAAGATAGAACATGGCGATGGAAAGTCTTTTGTCAAGAGACCCGGCAAGTGGTGTGAACTCTCTGCCAATTTCAAGTATTTCCGCCTTAATCATCCCTCGGCATCGACAGCCGAGGCCCTCGATGAGTTCTTGGAGCAGGATATGACTTTCGATGCCCTCTCCGATCTGCTCAAGAATATGCAGTCGCTCGCCCTCCCGGCTCTGGTCGAGGCTATCGCTTCAAAGTTCCTTACCCCGGATTTGCGCCGCGAGGATGCCGTATATATCGCCGCATTCCAAGACCTCGTGCTGGAGTATTGCGATGGACACCCCACCGATATGCGATCTTTCCTCGAATGGTGGGACCGCAAAAGAAAGAAGGCTTGCATCGCTTCTCCCGATGATATCGACGCCGTCACCGTGACTACGGTCCATAAGTCGAAGGGCCTCCAATATGAGTGTGTCATCCTCCCTTTCGTAGATTGGGATATGACCGATAAGATTGAACGTAATAAGACAGAGTGGCGATGGGTCAAACCTAACACCAATATTATCTCTCACGATTCGATCAAGATGCCCCCTTATCTCCCATTGGCTGTTTCCCCCGATATGGAGGATACTTGCCATCAGGATATCCTATATCGTTTCTATGACGAGGTGAAGATGGATTATCTCAATGCCGCTTACGTAGCATTCACTCGCGCCAAATCGGAACTGTATGTATTCGCCGGAATCGCCCCTGTTAAGAAAGATAAAAACGGATCGAACACTGCTTCAACTTATTGCGGTGTCGGATGTCTTATCGATCGGTTTTTGCAGAATCTCATCAATGGAGACATACCGGATAGTGCCGATATTAAACTCCTTTCGAGGGATATCGTAGAGAAGGTCGTGGAAGATGGCTTGATTCAATATATCATAGGCTCGCTCCCGGAGAGGGTGGAGCCCAAGACCGACGATCGCAGCGACAAGATTGTTATCCGGGAGTATGTCTCTCATGAGTCTCCCGGGTTTCTGAAAACTCGTTTGGAGGATTCTCCCATACATATCAACGCCTCTACAGATTCTGAGTCGGATGGCGAGTCGGATTCTCAATCCGCTTCTGAGCCGGAGGAGGATACCGATCCTCGTTCGGAGGGCAACCTGATGCATGCCCTCTTGGAGATGGTGAAGCACCCCGCCGACCTCTCGGAGGCTGTGAAGTATCTGCTATTCTCCGGCGTCATCACCGAGGAGATGGCGAAGCGGATCGAGTCTTTCCTTACCCGCAAACTGGTAGATGAACCCCGACCCGAGGTGAGACGCTGGTTTGGCGAGGATGTTCGGGTGGTCAATGAGCGTCCTCTCTTGGCTTTCAAGTCTGCCTTCCGACGTCCCGACCGTCTGGTGTTCTATCCCGATGGCAGTGTCGATGTGGTCGACTATAAGTTCGGCAAGGTCGACACCTCCGGCAAGTATCGACGTCAGGTCACCAACTATGTCCGACTCCTGCGCAAGTCCGGCTATACCTCCGTCAGAGGCTATCTCTGGTATGTGAAAGAAGACCAAATAATCCCGGTCTGAAATTGGAACGCGCTCTATGAAATATGCATCATGAAATATGCATCATGAATCATGCATTATGAATTGAAATTTGCATATCAGAGGATTTTGTCGTAATTTTGTAAGCATAATCAATATTCTATTTAAAATTGGATACAGACCCTTTGCCGGCCAATTGTTTGTTAGATATGTTGGCACAATTACCTGCCGCATCTCAAGATGTGTTGCCGGCCATCTCTTTTCATAGCCCTACGATCTCCTGGTTCTTTTGGAGCGTGCTGATCATTATCGTGGTGTGTTGCCTCGCTATGTCGGCTTTCGTCTCCGGTAGCGAGATCGCCTTCTTCGGACTCTCCCCTCACGACATCGATGAGCTCGAGGAGTCCGACGACCCTAAGGATAGTAGCGCTTTCCATCTTATCAAAAACTCCGAACGCCTACTCGCCACAATCCTTATTGCCAATAACCTGGTCAATATCACCATGGTGGTGCTCCTCACTTTCGCCATCAATGAGGTGGTAACCTTCAATGCGACCTGGCTTAATTTTATGGTGCAGACGGTCTTTATGACTTTCTTGCTCCTCCTCTTCGGCGAAATCTTCCCCAAACTCGTGGCGCGTGGCCGTATGAGAGCCTGGGTCAAAATGGCTACCCCAGGCATATCGGCTTTCTACCATCTCTTCTCACCCCTCTCCAGCCTTATGGTGAAGTCTACTTTTATCGTAAACCGTGTGGTTGCCAAGAAGGATGAGGATATCTCTACCGATACTCTCGAGAAGGCGCTCGAGATATCCGACGTCGAGGATGGCGAGGAGAAGGATATGCTCGAGGGTATCCTCTCTTTCGGCGAGAGGGAGGCGCGCGAAGTGATGGTGTCGCGTGTAGATATCACTGCCATCGAGATCCACGAGTCGTGGGAAAATGCTCTGAACACTATCCTCGAGTCGGGGTTCTCCCGAATACCCGTATATGATACAACTCAAGACACTATCAAGGGTATCCTCTATAGCAAGGACCTGATCCCCTATATCGGCAAAACCGACCGACCCGCTTGGCAGTCGCTCCTCCGCGAAGCCTATTTCGTGCCGGAGTCGCGTATGCTCGACGACCTGCTCGAGGATTTCCGCCGCCGAAAGATGCACATCGCCATCGTTATCGATGAGTATGGGTGCACCCGCGGCATCGTAACCCTCGAGGATATCATCGAGGAAATCGTCGGTGATATCGATGATGAGTATGATGATGAAGACCCTAATTATCATGTCATCGCTCCTAATACTTATATCTTTGAGGCGAAGATCCCTCTCCCCGATTTCTGCCGAGCTCTCGACATCGAGGAGGAAACCCTCGGCGATGTCGGCGAAGCTGAAACCCTCGCCGGTCTCCTACTTAAGATCAAGGGAGATTTCCCCCGACCCAAGGAGGAGTTCGACCGTGGACCAATCCACATGCAAGTAATCCAAATGGATCGCCACCGCATAGCCAAAGTTAAAGTAACCTTAGAGCGTTCGCTCTAACTCCTACCTAACCACCCCTAACCCCTAACCTAAAATATGGATTTCATATATTGGCGTCATCCCACCATCCCCGGTATTAAGGTGGAAGAAGTTTCAGGAGGCGAGCATTATAAGGGCAATGTATGGCTCGATATGGCTCGCCAACTATATTGCGAAAATGGTAAGGAGGCTTACCGCGATTTAGGTCATTTCAGAAATGGTGCCCCTTTCCTCTATGGTGAGTCGGCTCGTATCTCGCTGACCCATTGTCAGGGCTTGCTCGCCGTGGCTACTCTCCCTCCGACACCCGAAGTCGACCTATCCACATATTCCAACCGTGCCGCTCTCGGCATCGACGCCGAACGAGCCGACCGCGAGCAGGTGATCCATATCCGAGATCGTTTCCTCTCCCCCGAAGAATTGGAGATGATCCCCGCCGACGATGTCACTGCCAATGTCATGGCTTGGACCATCAAGGAGGCTGCCTACAAAGCCGCCTTCACCGCAGGCCTCGACTTCCGTACCCAAATCCGAATCTGCAAGATACCTCTGCTCGCACCCCCCACACCGGTCTTCGACCCTACCGAGTTCC
>SFMJ01000011.1 GCA_004553095.1 Bacteroidales bacterium | reverse complement strand
CATACCGACAAGACAAAAAGAGTATCGACATGATAGCATATAGATATACGCTAAAACACCCCAAAATATTGCATAAACGTTAAAGAAAAAAGGATTATTTAACAAAAACGCCGACAGTAGTCACAGCCGTAGTGATCAGCGAGGCTACAGAGATCCAGAAGCTGACACTGAGAGCGGAGTTACCATTGATGGTAGTTTGGCGTTTACGCATCTCATTTGGCTCGGCATATACTATATCGTTCTGCTGGAGATAGAAGACGGGAGAATTAGCCACTTCGTTGAGGTTGGTAAGGTCGACGGTATAAGTTTTGAATTGGCCATTTTCCTCACGGATCACCTTAACATTGTCACGACGCGCCAGGATGCTAAGGTCGCCTGCCAGGGCGATAGCTTCGATGATATTGAGTTGATCCTTATTGATGTCGTAACGACCCGGGGAATGGAACTCGCCGAGCATATTGATGCCTGTATTCAGGAACTCGACAGTGACTGTAGGATCCTTAACGAGGCTACGGCCCATGAGTTCACCCTTGATATAAGCGGCGATTTCGGCACGGGTCATATCGGCGATATGGAGCTTACCGAGCATAGGGAAGTCGATATTACCCTCGCCATCGACAGTATAATAAGCGATAGCATCGGTGGCGGTGGGCTGATAATTTCTTATGGTCACGCCATTGACATCTGAAGTGCTCGACGTGCCGACGCGGTTGGTATAGACCGGGAGGTTGAAGAGCGAGCTGACATCGGCATCTTTCGACTTTACTACGATAGAGAGTTTATCGTTGGCACGAGCCTTGATAGGATTAACACTAATCGCATTTACGATAGCCTGATTATCCTGAAAGTAGGTAACTTTCTTGGGAGTGGAGCAAGACGAGGCCAAGACCGAGGCGACCAAGACAACGCCATAGACGAGGGACTTTTTCATTTTATCGGGGGGGGCGCGTCATCGAGGGGATGGAGCGACCGTAATTAAAGATTAATTAATCGTACAATACGACACCGAGGCGCATTTCGCGAGCTCTGATGGAGCGAGTCAGCAAAATATTAGCGAGGACCCAGATCAGAACATCGCCCAAAATCACCAGGGTCGGATTCAAATATGGAGAAACCCATAGATTCATTATCACGAAAGCAGCATCAGCTGCAAGGATGGCAATCAGAGCCTGCCATTGGCGGCAGCCGAGTGCCAGGAGCTTATGATGTATATGGCATCGGTCGGGGAGGAAGGGATTGCGTCCCTTTTTCAAGCGATGGAAGAAGACCCTCACCACATCGAAGCATGGAAGGAGGATCGGCGCCACTGCCAAGATGAAAATATTATCGCCCGTTGCTACAGACTCCTGCGGGACATTGATAGCCTGAAGGACCATGAACGAGAGCACAACGCCGATGGTCAGCGTGCCGGTGTCGCCCATAAATATTTTCTTATGCCTTTCGACTTTGCCGAATACATTATAATAGAAGAACGGAATAAGTGTACCAAATGTTGCACCGATGAACATAGCATACACATAATGTCCGGTCGAAATGAAGACAAAACTATAAAGAGCCATTGCGATGATACTGATGCCAGAGGCCAATCCGTCGATGCCATCGATCAGATTGATGGCATTGGTGATATATACCACCAAGAAGACGGCAGTGATCCAACCCAAGATCGTGGGCCACTGATGTATACCCAAGAATCCATATAGGTCGGCAGGCCACAATCCGGCGAGGACGAAGATACTGCCGGCGATGACCTGGAATAAGAACTTGGTGCGATAGCGCACCTGCACCAGATCATCGGCAATACCGATCATATACATCAACATCAACGAGCAGAATAGGAAGAAGATGTTAATGATCGACCCCGGGAGGAGACCGTCGATTCCATTGAGTTGGAATCTCACATTTATGCCCAAGACGATACAAAACGAGAAAGTGAGAGCCGGCAAGAAAGCTATACCTCCGAGACGAGGCACAACTCCCTTATGGATCTTACGATCATCGATATCATCATATAGACTTCTTCTGCGAGCTATCTGCATAATGGAGGGTAGGATCACACCTGCCAGCAATACAGATACGACAATGCAGAGAAAATAGTTTATAATCCAATATACCATCACAAAACTCTTTGTTCATTGCGAGCAGAGCCAACTCCTTGGCATAAGCTCGTATTCTCCATAAATTATGCAAAAGTACGAATTTTTTGATAGATAACAAAATATCTTGCCGATTGAATTGCAATTTGCTATAATATTCTTGACTATTTCGCGGATAATGAGTAATTTTGCATACACAATTATTAGAAATAGTCGTAACGGGCAACGAAGCGACGAAAAATATAAAGAAATGTCAACGAATACAACAGACAACGCTCGGAAAGTAACCACAATAAGGCTTGTCGAGATGAAGCAACGAGGGGAGAAGATCTCGATGCTGACAGCCTACGATTATTCCTCAGCCAAGATCATCGACGGCGCGGGTATCGATGTAATATTAGTAGGAGATTCCGCCTCGAATGTAATGGCGGGAAATATGACGACGCTACCCATCACCTTGGATCAGATGATCTACCATGCCAAATCGGTGATGAAAGCGACACGTCGAGCCTTGGTGGTGGTGGATCTACCCTTCGGCTCATATCAAGGGAACTCGAAAGAGGCGTTGACCTCAGCCATACGCATCATGAAAGAGAGTCATGCCGAGGCGGTTAAGATGGAGGGGGGTGCGGAGATTCGCGAATCAGTGGAGCGCATCCTCTGCGCCGGCATCCCGGTGATGGGTCACTTGGGACTTACTCCTCAGAGCATCAACAAATTCGGCACCTATAGCGTACGAGCCCGCCACAAAGAAGAGGCGGAAAAACTTATCGCCGATGCCAAACTACTCGAAGAGATCGGTTGCTTCGCCATCGTCTTGGAGAAGATACCGGCAGAACTGGCGGCGGAAGTATCGCGACAACTCACTATCCCGACGATAGGCATCGGCGCGGGAGGTGGCACGGATGGTCAGGTATTGGTGATGCACGATATGCTTGGCATCAACCAGGGTTTTTCGCCACGA
Source organism: Bacteroidales bacterium (assembly GCA_004553095.1). Classification (GTDB taxonomy): domain Bacteria; phylum Bacteroidota; class Bacteroidia; order Bacteroidales; family Muribaculaceae; genus Lepagella. The sequence goes on along the minus strand of SFMJ01000011.1, from coordinate 23,151 downwards.
TTCCTGCGTAGATATGCCGACTTGGCATCAGTGATGCATGATGCAGTGGGTCGCTATATCGAAGATGTAAAATCGGGAGACTTCCCCTCGCCCGAAGAGTCATACTAAGCGGACCTCTAAACCGGGGCGTTCCTACGGGGGCACGCCCGTAAGACACATTAATAAATAAAATAAGCAAAGTATGTTAAAAAAATGTGTCAAAAAAAAACAAGTCGGGAGGGTCTAAAATTTTAGATATTGACAAAAAATTGCTAACTTTGCGGAGCAATTCGAAATAGGTATGAAAAAAGAGCATTACCGATGTCACAAAAAGCGCATCGGGTATATTGCCATAAGACATCAAATGATCGAGTCGGCATCTTACGATCGGTGGCAGAGCCAGCCGGTAGTGAGGCAAAATGTCGACATCGCAAGCCGCTTTTTCCCAATAATGGAGGTTGCGTCGGAATGACCATCGCCAAAAGATCCGGGGAAATGCGGCATTTTTTATAACCCAACCTGAAAAAGAAACCAAAACAAGAGAAAAGAGCAGATATGAAAAAAGCCACTTTGATACTCGAAGATGGGACTACCTTTGAAGGTAAATCGTTCGGCTATTCGGGCAATGTAGCCGGCGAAGTAGTGTTCAACACCGCCATGACGGGCTATCCGGAGAGTTTGACTGACCCCTCCTACGCCGGCCAGTTGATGACATTGACCTATCCGATGGAGGGGAACTATGGAGTGCCGAGTAGCGAGAAGGGGTCAGATGGTATAGAGACCTATATGGAGAGCAATCGGATCCATGCTTCGGGTCTGATCGTGGGGGACTATAGCGAGCACTACAGTCATTGGAACGCCGTAGAGAGTCTGTCGGAGTGGCTACAGCGCGAGAAGATCCCTGCCATCACGGGGATAGACACACGCCATCTTACACAGATCATCCGCGAGCATGGTGTGATGATGGGTCGCATCATGGTGGAGGGAGTCAATGACCTTCCGGTAACTCCCGACTACAACTCTATCAACTATGTAGACTTGGTGTCGACTCGCGAAGTAAAGCACTACAAGAGCGGCGAGGGAAAGAAGCGTGTAGTGTTGGTGGATTGCGGCGCCAAGAACAATATCATTCGCTGTCTGCTCAGACGAGGCGTAGACGTCGACCTGGTGCCCTGGGATTATGACTTCAACCAAATGGAGTTCGACGGGCTCTTCCTGTCGAACGGGCCGGGCAATCCGGAGGTATGTGAGAAGACCGTAGAGCATATCCGTCGCTTCATCAGCAATCCGGAAGAGAGTCGTCCTCTGATGGGGATCTGCATGGGCAATCAGTTGCTCGCCAAGGCTGCCGGCGCCGGCATCTACAAGCTCAAATATGGGCATCGTTCGCACAATCAGCCGGTGCGTGTCGAGGGGAGCAACCGCTGTCTGATCACGAGTCAGAACCATGGATTTGCCGTAGACCCGAGCACCCTCCAAGAGGGATGGGAGCCCTACTTCACCAACATGAATGACGGTTCGAACGAAGGAATACGCCATAAGAGCAAGCCCTGGTTCTCATCGCAATTCCACCCCGAAGCCTCGGGCGGCCCGGTGGATGCGGAATATCTCTTCGACGACTTTGTAAGCAAACTTTAAGGGAGAGAGAGAACACAGAGAGACAGATAAAAAGAACAAAGGTAAAAACAGCAAAACACAATATATAAAGCGATGATACAAGAGAGCGACATCAAGAAAGTGCTGGTGCTCGGATCGGGCGCGTTGAAAATCGGCGAAGCGGGAGAGTTCGACTACTCCGGCAGTCAGGCTCTGAAGGCCCTTCGAGAAGAGGGGATCGAGACGATCCTGATCAACCCCAACATAGCGACGGTGCAGACCTCGGAGGGGAGTGCCGACCACATCTACTTCCTGCCGGTGACAGCCACCTTCGTAGAGAAGGTGATAGCACGCGAGCGTCCGCAAGGCATCATGTTGGCATTCGGTGGACAGACAGCGCTCAACTGTGGTGTAGAGTTATTCCATCAGGGCATCCTTGAAAAATATAATGTAAGAGTATTAGGGACACCGATCCAATCGATCATCGACACCGAAGACCGTGAGATCTTCGTAGAGAAACTCGACGAGATCGACGTCAAGACGATCGACTCAGTGGCCTGTGACAACAAAGAAGAGGCACTACGTGCGGCAGAGAGTTTGGGCTATCCGGTGATCTTGCGAGCCGCCTACGCCTTGGGAGGACTCGGTTCGGGCTTCTGCGACAATGCCGAGCAGCTCTCCGTTCTTGCCGACAAAGCCTTCTCCTTCTCGCCTCAAGTACTTGTAGAGAAGAGTCTTAAGGGATGGAAAGAGGTGGAATATGAAGTAGTGCGCGACTCCTTCGACAATTGTATCACCGTCTGCAACATGGAGAACTTCGACCCACTGGGCATCCACACCGGAGAGAGCATCGTGGTGGCACCCTCACAGACCCTCACCAACTCCGAATATCATAAGCTCAGAGAGCTCTCGATCCGTATAGCTCGTCATATCGGCATCGTGGGAGAATGTAACGTGCAGTTCGCCCTCTGCCCCGACTCCGAAGACTATCGCGTCATCGAGGTGAATGCTCGCCTCTCACGTTCATCGGCATTGGCATCGAAAGCCACAGGCTATCCCTTGGCGTTCGTAGCGGCAAAACTTGGTTTGGGCTACGGACTCTTCGATCTTTGCAACTCGGTGACCAAGACCACCTCGGCATTCTTCGAGCCGGCACTCGACTACTGTGTCTGCAAGATACCCCGTTGGGACTTGGGAAAATTCAGAGGAGTAAATCGCGAACTGGAATCATCGATGAAATCTGTGGGTGAGGTGATGTCGATCGGACGCACCTTCGAAGAGGCAATCCAGAAAGGACTCCGCATGATCGGCCAGGGCATGCATGGATTCGTGGGGAACAAAGAGTTGGAGATACCCGACATCGACGGTGCACTACATGCGCCGACCGATATGCGTATCTTCGTGATAGAGAAGGCATTTCACAAGGGCTACACAGTCGATCAGATACATGATTTGACCAAGATCGACCGTTGGTTCCTCTACAAGTTGAGACGCATCTACGATCTATATGGCGAATTGAAGAAGATCGGCAGTCTCGAGGCGACCCCGTTGGAATTGCTGAGAGATGTGAAGCGAGCCGGCTTCTCCGACTTCCAGACAGCTCGAGCCTTGGGAATGGAGCGAGATATGGAGATCGAGAAGGCACTATTGAAGGTAAGGATGCGCCGCAAATCGCTGGGCATTGTGCCCTGTGTCAAGCAGATCGACACTCTCGCCGGCGAGTTCCCGGCAGCCACCAACTACCTCTACCTGACCTACGGGGGTGACAAGAACGATATTAACTACGAGCATGACGGCCGCTCGGTGATGGTGCTCGGTTCGGGAGCATATCGCATCGGCAGTTCTGTGGAGTTCGACTGGTGTGGCGTGCAGGCACTCAATACAATCCGCAAAGAGGGATATCGCTCGGTGATGATCAACTACAATCCGGAGACCGTGTCGACCGACTATGATATCTGCGACCGCCTCTACTTCGACGAGCTCACCTTCGAGCGCGTGCTCGACATCATAGAGATGGAGACACCCTACGGCGTAGTGGTGTCGACCGGCGGCCAGATCCCCAACAACCTGGCACTCAAGCTCGACGAACAGGGAGTGAAACTTCTGGGCACGAGTGCACAGAGCATCGACAATGCGGAAGACCGTGAGAAATTCTCCGCCATGTTGGGTCGTATCGGAGTGGACCAGCCGGCATGGAGCGCGTTGACCTCGATGGAAGATATCAACGAATTCGTCGACAAGGTGGGCTTCCCGGATTAGAGAAATTCCTGACGCTTGCCGCCAACGTATCGAAGCGCCACCCGGTGGTGGTGAGTCAATTCTTGGAGCATGCCAAAGAGGTGGAGATGGATGCCGTGGCATGCAATGGAGAGATCATCGCCTACGCGATCTCGGAGCATGTGGAATTTGCCGGAGTACACTCGGGCGACGCCACCATCCAATTTCCGCCTCAGAAACTCTATGTGGAGACGGCACGCCGCATCAAGAAGATCTCGAAAAAGATCGCCAAACAGCTCAACATCAGCGGGCCATTCAATATCCAATTCCTGGCACGCGACAACGATATCAAAGTGATCGAATGTAATCTGCGTGCATCGCGTAGCTTCCCCTTCGTGAGCAAGGTGCTGAAGATCAACTTCATAGAACTCGCCACACGCATCATGTTGGGACTCCCGGTGAGCAAGCCCGACAAGAGCGTGTTCGACTTGGACTATGTCGGCGTCAAGGCGAGTCAATTCTCCTTCAACCGACTGCAGAAGGCAGACCCGAAACTGGGTGTCGACATGGTGTCGACCGGCGAAGTGGGATGTATCGGCGAGGATGCCCGCTCGGCACTTCTCACAGCGATGCTCTCCGTGGGTCAGCGCATACCGAACAAGAATGTGCTCCTCTCCACAGGCAACGGCAAGCAGAAGGGCGACATGCTCGGCGCCGCCAAACTCCTGCAGCAGAAGGGTTACTCCATCTTCGCCACCGAAGGAACCAGTCGCCATCTCACCGAGAATGGCATCGAGAACACTCGCGTCTACTGGCCCGAAGAAGATGGGACACCCAAGGCTGTGGATATGATCAATAACCATGAGATCGACTTGGTGATCAACGTGCCGCGCAATCACTCCGACAAGGAGGTGACCAATGGCTATAGGATTCGCCGCACAGCGATCGACCGCAACATACCTCTGATCACAAATGCACGACTTGCTTCGGCATTCATCAAATCATTCTGTTCGATGAGTGCGGATGATATCGAGGTGAAGAGTTGGCAGGAGTTCTAATAGAGGAAACGAAACGCAAGAAACATCCGACAGAGATGCAAAAAGATATATTGATAAAAAATGGTATGATCCGCCGAGATGGGGAGTCTCAGCGCTGTGACATTCTGATCTCGGAGGGCCGTATCAAGAGAGTCGGTACTGCTCCGGTATGCGATCCCGCATACGAAGTGATCGATGCCGAAGGGGGTATGATTCTGCCGGGTCTGGTGGATGTGCATGTGCATCTGCGCGAGCCGGGATTTTCCTACAAAGAGACGATCTTGGATGGCACACGTGCGGCGGCACATGGAGGATTCACGACAGTCTGTCCGATGCCCAATTTGAAGCCGGCGCCCGACACCACGGAGCATCTTCAAGAGCAGCTCGACATCATCACACGCGATGCATGTATCGAAGTGCTCCCCTACGCCACAATCACCCTCAAGAGGATGGGAGATGAGTTGGTGGACTATGCGGCATTGAGTCCGCAAGTAGTTGGATTTTCCGACGATGGGAGTGGCGTACAGTCTGAAGAGGTGATGGAGCGGGCAATGCGAGGCATCAGTGCCACCGGCAAGGTGTTGGCGGCACACTGCGAAGTCAACACACTACTGCGCGGAGGCTATATCCATGATGGGGAATATGCCCGCGCCCATGGCCATGTCGGCATCTGCTCGGAAAGCGAATGGGGAGAAGTGGCACGCGACATCCGACTGGCAGAGGCCACAGGATGCAGGCTTCATATCTGCCACGTATCGACCCGAGAGAGTGTCGAATTGGTGAGACAAGCCAAGGCACGCGGAGTGGCAGTGACCTGCGAGACGGGAGCCCACTACTTGGCATTCTGCGACTCAGACCTTCAAGAGGATGGTCGCTTCAAGATGAACCCGCCGCTACGCACGGCATCCGACCGGGAGGCACTCTTGGAGGGTATCAAAGATGGCACCATCGACTGCATAGCCTCCGACCATGCGCCCCACTCGGCAGAAGAGAAGAGCCGGGGATTGCGGCAGAGTGCCATGGGAGTCACCGGCATCGAATTGTCGTTGGCAGCCACCTATACCTACGCCGTGAAGAGGGGCATCATCACCCTCGACCACATGATCGAACTGATGGCAGAGACACCGCGACGCATCTTCGGCATAGCCGGAGGCATCAAACCGGGCGACCGTGCCGACCTCACCATCGTCGACTTCGACCAAAGTTATATCGTGGATCCGGAGAAATTCCTCTCCAAGGGTAAATCCACACCATTTGAAGGACAACGCCTCTATGGAGTGGTGAAAGCCACCATCTCCTCGGGCAAGATAGCATATATCGCACAATGATAACACGACAAGACACCAAATATCATATCATCGACAACACGCCGATCGGCACAAACACGATGATGATGACCCTGGCGGGTCCGACCTCTACCTTCACGGCGCCGGGTCAATTTGTCAACATCGCCATCCCGGGTTTCACCTTACGCCGTCCCATCTCGGTATGCTCGATCGAAGAGAACCAACTCACCATCGTATATGACAAGGTGGGGGCGGGCACCGAAGTCCTCGCCACGCTTGGTCCGAAGACAGAGGTGGATCTACTGCCGGCATTGGGCAATGGATTTGATTTGAGCAAATGTGGCGAACGCCCCGTGCTGCTCGCCGGAGGTGTAGGATGCCCTCCGATCTATAACCTTGCCAAGGAACTGATCAAGAAGGGAGTTCTGCCGACAGTGGTGCTCGGATTCAACTCCTCCGACCGTATGATTATGATCGAAGCCTTCGAGAAACTCTACATACCATTTCATGTGGCGACGATCGACGGTTCCTACGGCATAAAGGGTTATGTCACTGACGTGTTGAAGCATGAGGCGATCGACCCCGACTACTTCTATGCCTGCGGCCCACTGCCGATGTTGAAGGCACTCTGTCAGAATCTTGACATTCCGGGAGAGGTGAGCCTCGAATCGAGGATGGCATGCGGTTTCGGGGTGTGTATGTGTTGTTCGCTTGAGACGAAGAAGGGTCCACGACGCATCTGCAAAGATGGTCCGGTATTTGATAAAGAAGATCTGATATGGAAATAAAAGAGCAAGATAGACTATCGGTCGAATTGTGTGGAGTAAAGCTGCGCAATCCGGTGATACCGGCGAGTGGATGTTTCGGTTATGGCTATGGCATGACCGAATATTACGATATCAATGTATTGGGATCGATCTCCTTCAAAGGGACAACACTTGAGCCCCGCTACGGGAATCCGTTGCCCCGGGTGGCAGAATGCAGGGCAGGTATGATCAACTCCGTAGGGCTTCAGAACCCGGGCATCGACAAGGTGATCAGCGAAGAGTTGCCGAAGATGCGCGAAGCATACCACGGGCCTATCATCGCCAATATCAGCGGTTTTTCGATCGACGACTACTGCGAATGTTGCCGACGCATCAGCGGCGAGAAGCAGGTGGAGATCATCGAGCTGAATGTCAGTTGCCCCAACGTGCATGGCGGGGGTATGAGTTTCGGCACATCAGCTCAATCGATTTCCGAAGTGGTGAAGAGTGTAAAGCGATCCACCACCCTACCGGTGATCGTAAAATTGACACCCAATGTCACCGACATCGTAGAGATGGCCCGAGCTGCCGAAGATGCCGGAGCCGACGGATTGTGTCTGATCAACACCCTATTGGGTATGCGCATCGACTTGAAGACACGCCGGCCGGTGGTGGCGAACACCATGGGTGGTTTCTCGGGAGATGCCATCTTCCCGGTGGCGCTTAGGATGGTGTATCAAGTGGCAGGAGCATGCCGGATCCCGGTGGTGGGATGTGGCGGCGTGTCGAGTGCTGAGAATGTATTGGAGATGATGATGGCGGGAGCCACAGCGGTGGAGGTAGGGACAGCCAACCTTATCAACCCCTGGGCATGCCCCGAGATCATCGCCGACCTCCCCCGAGTGATGGATAAATATGGCATCGCTACCCTATCCGAATTACAGCGATAGGAGGAGAGAGTAAGAAGCAGCGCGGGAATGTGCTGAAGGCTCGACAGGAGAAAAAAACTCCGAATCGGGATAATAAACCGAATCGGGATAATAAAAGAGAAATAAAAACGTGAAATAAATAAAACAATATATATGGAAAGAGATGTGATCATAGCGTGTGACTTTGCGACACCCGAAGCGACATACGCATTTTTAGACAAATTCCAAGAAGAGAAGCCCTTCATCAAGATCGGCATGGAATTATACTATGCCGGGGGACCTGAGATCGTGCGAGAACTACGTCGACGCGGGCATAAGATTTTCTTGGATCTGAAACTTCACGACATCCCCAACACAGTTCGCAAAGCGATGCGCGTCTTGTCGCGTCTTGATGTGGACATGGTCAATGTTCATGCAGCCGGGACAATCGAGATGATGCGCGCCGCCGAAGAGGGCCTTCGCGAAGGGAGAGAAGATGGGACACGCCCACTGATCATCGCTGTGACACAACTCACCAGCACTTCAGAGCAGGCACTCCACGAGCAGTTGCTAATACCCTCTTCGATCAATGACACAATCGCTCAATATGCACGCAATGCCAAAGAGGCGGGACTCGACGGAGTAGTATGTTCTCCGCTCGAATCAGCACTTGTAAAGGAGGCATGTGGCGAAGGGTTCATGACGGTGACCCCCGGCATCCGCTATCCCGATGCCGCCAAAGATGACCAGAGCCGCATCACCTCACCGGCACGAGCCCGCGAGATTGGCTCCGACTTCATCGTGGTGGGACGTCCGATCACGGCAGCCGATGACCCTGTAGCAGCCTATCGCAGATGTTGCGCAGACTTCCTCGGGAGATAATATATACGAAACAGCAAACCGAAAAACTTAATTTTTTATGGAAAGAGAAATAGCAAAAGCCCTATTATCGATACGCGCCGTGTTCTTACGTCCTGATGAGCCCTTCACCTGGGCGAGCGGCATCAAGAGTCCAATCTACTGTGACAATCGACTGATCTTGACAGCGCCCAAGGTGCGCGAACTTGTAGAGACCACAATCGCGCAGAAGGTAAGATCGCTCTATCCGGAGGCAGAAGTTCTGATGGGCACGAGCACCGCGGGCATCGCGCATGCCGCCATCGCCGCCCACATGCTTGGTATGCCAATGGGCTATGTTAGAGGTAGCGCCAAAGATCATGGTCGCAACAATCGCATCGAAGGGCGCTTGGAGCCGGGACAGAAAGTAGTGGTGATCGAAGACCTGATCTCGACAGGAGGAAGTTGCATCGACGTGGTGGAGGCACTCCGCGAAGCGGGAGCCGATGTCTTGGGAGTAGTCTCGATCTTCACCTATGGCATGCAGAAAGGCCTCGACCGACTCAAAGCGGCAAATGTGGAGAACCACTCCCTTTCTAACTTCAACACCCTGGTGGAAGTTGCTGTAAAAGAGAACTATATAGCAGCCGAAGATGCCGACCGACTCCGTCGCTTTATGGCGAACCCCTCCGACGAATCGTGGATGAATAAATAAGGAGAGAGGAGAGAGACATCAATAATAATCAACAACACATAAAACCCAATCGAAATGCATCATCTAATCGAACCGACCGACCTGCGGCCTGAAGAACTTAAAGAGATCATCGATCTTGCCCTCGACATCATCGATAATCGGGAGAAATATTCGGAAGTATGCAAGGGTAAAAAACTTGCGACACTCTTCTACGAGCCATCGACACGAACCCGACTGAGTTTCACATCGGCGATGATGGAACTTGGAGGCAACGTGATCGGTTTTTCCGACGCGATGAGTTCGTCGGTGAGCAAGGGAGAGACAGTGGCAGACACGACCCGCGTGATCAACTGTTTTGCCGACATCATAGCGATGCGCCACTCGTCGGAGGGAGCGCCCTTGGTATCGGCGATGCACTCGCGCACACCTGTGATCAATGCGGGCGACGGCTCACATGCCCACCCGACCCAGACACTGACCGACCTACTGACCATCAAGCGAGAGATCGGACGTATGGATCATATCACCATAGGTTTCTGCGGCGACTTGAAATTCGGTCGTACAGTTCACTCCCTTATCAAGGCCCTGTCGAAATTTGAGGGGATCAAAGTGGTGCTAATCGCACCGGAAGAATTGCGACTTCCCGGCTATATGAAGCATGAGGTGTGCGACAAATTGGGAGTACCCTATCGCGAGGTAGAATCGCTCGAAGAGGTGATCGGCGAACTTGACGTGCTCTACATGACGAGAGTTCAGAAAGAGAGATTCCTCGACGACGAAGAATATGAGCGAGTGAAAGACTGCTTTGTGCTGACAGCCGAGAAGTTGAAAGATGCCAAAGAGAGTATGCGCATCCTTCATCCACTGCCGAGAGTCAACGAGATATCGGTCGATGTAGACAGCGACCCTCGAGCCGCCTACTTCCGCCAGGTGGAGAATGGCAAATTCGTGAGGATGGCATTGATGCTTAAGCTTTTGGAATGGAAAGAAGAGCCGGAACACAACCGGGAATTGCTCGGCGAAGATGTGTTCGAGAGCGAGCATAAATGCTCGAATCCACGCTGCATCAGCAATCTTGAGCCGGCAGCGGTGAAGAGGCTTTTCCGCCCCTCGGCCGATGGCAATGGCATAAGATGTGTTTACTGCGAATCGCGACCGGAGAAATAGCGAAAAAGCGCAGTAAAATAGAGTAAAACGAGTCGTAAGATAAAAAGAATGCGACGGAAATTGCAAATAAAGAAAAAAATATGTAATTTTGCGCATGGAAATGGGTGTAACAGCACAACATATCAAAGGACTTCCGACAGCATTCATAACGACCATATACATGGGCGCCCACCTCGTAGGGGGTATGGGCGCTTGTGATTTTATATATCACACAGGAAACAACCAACGCAAAAACCGACCGCAATAATGAATCCAAAAATCGGAGTAGTAATGGGATCGACGAGCGATCTCGGAGTGATGAACGGCGCATTTGAGATGTTAGATCAATTTGGCATCGAATATGAGAAGAAAGTGTTTAGTGCACACCGCACGCCGGTGGCGTTAGACAACTGGGTGACAGGGGCACGCGATCGAGGTATAGTAGCCTTCATCGCGGCAGCCGGAGGCGCAGCCCACTTGGCAGGAGTCGTAGCGGCTCACACCACACTTCCGGTGATCGGAGTGCCAATCATGTCGAAGGCTCTTCGAGGCATGGACTCGCTCTTGGCGACAGCCCAAATGCCTTCGGGGATACCGGTAGCCACGATGGCTATTGATGGCGCCAAGAATGCCGCCATCTTCTGCGCAGAGATCTTGAGTGTGACAGATGAAAATCTCCACCGGAAGCTTCGCGAGTTCCGTGAAGAGCAGGAGCGTAAGATTCTCTCCACAGAGATCTAACCAACTCGACAGCAGCGATATACGTCAGGCGTAAGGCTGCGTGCCGGATGCCTGCGAAGATCAATAATAAAGGAATTACCCTAATCCAAAACCTGAAAAAATAGAGAACCAGATATGACCACCCATCGAATATTTGTCGAAAAGCGGCCGGAATTTCGAGTAGAGGCTGAGAGTTTGCGACGCGAACTCAGTTCGACATTGGGGATAAAGATCGACGAATTACGTTTAGTATGCGTCTACGACTTATTCGGTTTTTCAGATCGACTTCTTGAAGAGACCCGCTATGGAGTGTTTGGCGAGAAGGCTACCGACGAAGTAGTGGACAGCATGGACCTGACGGGACGTCCGCATTTGGCAGTAGAGGCCTTGCCGGGACAATTCGACCAGCGCGCATCAGCGGCACGCGAGTGTGTAAGGCTTGTGGATCCGACAGCCGATGTTGAGATTTTGTCGAGCCGTCTCTATATCTTCGACTCGGGCGTAAGCGAGAAAGATATGGAGCGTATCGCTCACTACCTGATCAATGCAGTGGAATCACGTCGTAAGAATCTTGATATATTGGCACTTCCGGAGCGAGCCCATGCTCGTCCGGTGGAGGTGCTCGAGGGCTTCAGAGGTATTACCGCCGAGGCAGCCGGAGCATATTGCCGCGAGAAGGGACTCGCCATGAATAGCGACGACCTGATGGAAGTGGTAAAATATTTCACAGCCGAGGGTCGCGATCCGAATGAGACGGAATTACGCATCCTCGACACATACTGGAGCGACCACTGTCGCCACACCACCTTCACTTCACAGCTCACCGACATCAAAGTGGAAGACTCCTTCATCTCCGAAGATATCAAAGAGAGTCTGAACCTATGGCATGGCATGCGAGCCGAATTGGGTAGAGAGCATAAGCCCCTATGTCTGATGGATCTCGCCACCATCGGAGCGAGATGGCTTCGTAAGCATGGCATGCTCGACGACTTAGAGCAGAGTGAAGAGAACAATGCATGCAGCATCTATGTAGATGTAGACGTGGATGGAGAGACCGAGAAATGGCTCTTCCAGTTCAAGAACGAGACCCACAATCACCCGACCGAGATAGAGCCCTTCGGCGGGGCATCGACCTGTCTTGGGGGAGCGATCCGCGACCCGCTGAGTGGCCGCAGCTATGTATATCAGGCGATGCGCGTCACCGGTGCCGGGGATATCTATATGCCAATCGACAAGACCCTGCCGGGAAAACTTCCACAGCGTGTCATCTCGAAGGTGGCAGCCGGGGGTTATTCCTCCTACGGCAATCAGATCGGACTTGCCACGACCCATGTACGCGAGATCTATCATCCGGGCTATGTGGCGAAGCGTCTCGAGGTGGGCGCAGTGGCAGGAGCCGTGAGGGCATGTGATGTTCGTCGCGAGCGTCCGGAAGCCGGAGATGTGGTGCTGATGTTCGGAGGCCGCACAGGCCGCGACGGTATCGGAGGCGCCACCGGCTCATCGAAAGAGCACAACGAATCGTCGCTCGAGATGTGTGGCAGCGAAGTGCAGAAGGGTAACGCCCCCGAAGAGCGCAAATTGTCGCGACTCTTCCGTCGTCCGGAGGTGACCCGACTGGTCAAGAAATCGAATGACTTTGGCGCCGGAGGTGTGAGCGTCGCTATCGGCGAATTGACCGATGGTCTTGACATCTACCTCGACCGCGTCACTACAAAATATGACGGACTCAATGCCACAGAGCTTGCCATCTCCGAGAGCCAAGAGCGTATGTCGGTGGTGGTAGAGGCCAAAGATATGGAAGAGTTCGTGAAATATTGTCACGAAGAGAATATCGAGGTGCGCCATGTGGCAGATGTTACCGACTCGGGACGTATGCGTATGATGCGCGACGGCAAGGTGGTGGCAGACCTGAAGCGAGAATTTATCGACTCAGCGGGAGCGCCCCATTATGCCAAGGCAGTAATCAAGAGCGTGGAACTCTGCAATCCCTTTGCACGCGAAGTCGAGGGTAAAGACCTGGATGAAAAGTTTGTCAACAATCTTCTTGATGCCAACGTCACGTCACAGCGTGGACTTATCGAGATGTTCGACTCTACGATCGGGGCCTCGACCGTTCTGATGCCCTTCGGTGGCAAGACCAACGGCACAGAGACCCAGGTAAGCGTACAGAAATTGCCTGTTGGCGCCCACACCACCCACACTGCGAGCATGATGAGTTGGGGATTCAATCCCTACATCATGAGTTGGAGTCCCTATCATGGTGCAGCCTACTCAGTGGTAGAGGCAGTGGCAAAAGCCGTGGCAGCGGGGGCAGACTATCGCCGTATGCGTTTCTCCTACCAGGAATATTTCGAGCGTATGAGCAGCGAGCAGGCATGGGGCAAGCCCTTGGCGGCACTCCTCGGCACGCTCCGCATGCAGAAAGAATTGGGACTTCCCTCGATCGGAGGTAAAGACTCGATGAGCGGCACCTTCGGTGAGATAAGCGTTCCTCCGACACTGATAGCCTTCGGTGCGGTGATTGTGGATTCACGCCATGTCATCAGCCCCGACTTCAAGAAGGCAAATCATGGTATATACTTAGTAAAACATCGTCCACTTGCCAACAAGATGCCCGACACCGAGGGACTGAAGATGGCATACGATGCATTGCATCAAGAGATAGCATCTGGCAATGTGGTGAGTGCCTACGCCATTGGCATGGGAGGACTCGCCGAGGCCTTGGTGAAAATGAGTCTTGGCAATCGCGTCGGAGTCGATGTGTCATACGATGAGCATGAACTCTTCGACAGCGCCTACGGCTCGATTGTGATCGAAGCCAAAGAGCCGGTAAGCATCCCCGGGGTGGAATTTATCGGATACACCATCGAAGAGAACGTGGTGAAGATCGACCATCACAGTTATGACGGAGAGATGCTGGCAGAGAAGATAAGAGAGCGATTCAACACCATCTATCCCGACCGGGCAGAGAGTCATGGAGAGGCACCCGATGCCAACAGCACCCGACGCGCGGAGGGCTATAAGGGAGAAGCAGTGGAACATCCGCGAGTGTTCCTGCCTGTCTTCCCCGGCACCAACTGCGACTACGATATGCAGGCCGCCTTTATGGCAGAGGGTGCAGAGGTAAAGATCGGCGTGTTCCGCAATCTGAGCGCCGAAGATATCAACGACTCATGCCGCGAGATGGCAGCCGAGATCGATGCATGCCACATACTGGCGATCAGCGGCGGCTTCTCGGCAGCCGACGAGCCTGACGGATCGGGCAAATTCATCGCCACCGTGCTTCTGAACGAGCATGTGAAGAGCGCCGTAGAGCGTCTCTTGGAGCGTGGCGGACTTATCTTGGGAATCTGCAACGGGTTCCAGGCCTTGGTAAAATCGGGACTTCTGCCATTTGGCAAGATCGGCGACTTGACTCCGGAGAGTCCTACCCTATTCCGCAACGACATCAACCGTCACATCTCGCAGATCGCGCAGACACGTGTCGGCACGGTGGCCTCGCCCTGGCTCGGCAGCTTCGAGTGTGGCGATCTCCACTCCGTGGCAATGTCGCATGGCGAGGGTAAGTTCGTGGCAGACGAGGCACTGCTCAAGCGACTCTCCGACAATGGCCAGATAGCATTCCAATATGCCGACCCGGCAACAGGACATGCCACCATGCAATCACCCCATAACCCCAACGGATCCTCTTGGGCGATTGAGGGTATCATCTCACCCGACGGACATATCCTGGGCAAGATGGGTCACTCCGAGCGTTATCGCGAAGGGCTGATGAAGAATGTGGCAGGCAATAAGTCGCAGAATCTCTTCAAGAATGCGGTCGACTACTTCCGTAAAGTCAATGGATAAAAAAGAGTCAACAAAAAAATAAAACAAAGGAAACAATCAATAACCCAATAATAGCAATGGAAAAGAAAGAGATGCTCTATGAGGGCAAAGCAAAACAAGTGTATGCAACCGACGATGAGAACCTTGTAATCATCCACTACAAGGATGCAGCTACCGCCTTTAACAATCTGAAGAAGGCAACGATCGACAACAAGGGAGTCTTGAACAACGAGATCACCACTATCATCTTCAAGAAGCTGAATGAGGCAGGTATCCCGACACACTACATCGAGACCTTGAACGATCGCGACCAGCTCTGCAAGAAGGTAAGCATCGTGCCCTTGGAGGTAATCGTACGCAACGTGATCGCCGGCTCGATGGCGAAACGACTCGGCATCGAAGAGGGAACACCTGCTCCCAACACGATCATGGAGATCTGCTACAAGGATGATGCACTTGGCGATCCACTGATCAATGATCACCATGCCGTAGCACTTGGAGCCGCCACCTACGAAGAGTTGGCAGAGATTTACGACATGACAGCCCGTATCAACACATTGCTCAAAGAGCTCTTCTCCAAGATCGGAATTCGTCTGATCGACTTCAAGATCGAATTTGGCAAGACATCAGAAGGCAAGATCGTATTGGCAGACGAGATCAGCCCCGACACCTGCCGTCTGTGGGATGCCAAGACAAACGAGAAACTCGACAAAGACCGTTTCCGTCGCGACCTTGGCAACGTGATCGGTGCCTACGAAGAGATCGACAGCCGTCTTAACTCCATCAAATAAAAGAGCTAAGGGAGATGGCAAAAAGTTATGAAGCATCAGGAGTAAATCTTGAAGCAGGATATGAGGTGGTGAGCCGCATCAAAAAGCATGTTGCATCTACCACCCGACAGGGATGCATGGGAGGCATCGGCGCCTTCGGAGGGATGTTCGACCTCGGCTCGTTGGGCTATAAGCATCCTATCTTGGTGAGTGGCACAGATGGAGTAGGCACAAAATTGAAGATAGCCTTCGCTATGGATCGTCACGACACGATCGGCATCGACGCAGTGGCGATGTGTGTCAACGACGTGTTGGCACAGGGAGCCGAGCCGCTCCTCTTCTTGGACTATGTGGCAGTGGGTCACAATCGTCCGGAGGTGGTAGAGGCAATCGTCTCGGGTGTGGCAGAGGGATGCCGCCAGGCAGGATGTGCCTTGGTGGGTGGCGAGACTGCCGAGATGCCGGGCATGTATGCCCCCGAAGATTATGACATCGCCGGCTTCACCGTCGGAGCTGTAGAGAAGGAAGAACTGATCGACGGCTCGAAGGTGGCAGAGGGAGATGTGCTGATCGGCCTCCCCTCGACCGGAGTTCACTCCAACGGCTTCTCATTGGTGCGTAAGATCGTGGCAGATGCCAAGTTGGATCTTAACTCACGCTATGAAGAGACCGGCGAACAGAGCCTCGGCGAGATGCTCCTGACACCGACAGCGATCTATGTAAAGCCTGTGCTTAAACTTATCAAAACGGTGGAGGTGCATGGCGTAGCCCATATCACCGGCGGCGGCTTCGACGAGAATATCCCCCGCATCTTGAGTGAAGGACTGGGGGTAGAGATCAAGGATGGCAGCTGGGATATCCTCCCGGTGTTCGACCTTCTCCGCAAGTATGGCAATCTGCCCCGACGCGAGATGTTCAACATCTTCAACATGGGTATCGGTATGGTGATTGCACTTCGTGCCCAAGATGCAGAGAAGGCGATCGAGACACTCCGAGGCTCGGGCATCGAAGCTCGAGAGATCGGCAAGGTAGTGAAAGGCACGGGAGTGACATTGGTATAAATGTTCCCGGCTCTAAGAGAGAAAGAAAGCAACCCAAAATCGAACAATTAAACGAAATAGATGAAAGCTTTAGTAAGCGTAAGTGATAAGAGAGGAGTAGTGGAATTTGCACACTCCTTGAAGCGACTTGGATGGGATATCATCGCCACAGGCGGCACTCAGAAGATGCTCGAAGAGAGTGGTTTGGGAGTGATCGGCATCAGCGAGATCACCGGATTTCCGGAGATATGCGGCGGCAGAGTTAAGACGCTCCACCCGAAGGTGCATGGCGCACTGTTGGGACGTCGCGACAATGAGGGCGATATGGCACAACTTGCCGAGAATGGCATCGGTCTGATCGACTTGGTGTGTGTGAACCTCTACCCCTTCGAGGCGACAGTAGCGAAGCCTGACGTGACTCTGGCGGATGCAATCGAGAACATCGACATAGGTGGCCCCTCGATGCTTCGTTCGGCAGCGAAGAACTGCAAGAGTGTCACAGTGGTATGCGATCCCGCCGACTATTCGAAAGTGCTCGAAGAGATCGAGGCAAATGGCAATACGACACACGAGACACGCCTACAGCTCTCAGCCAAGGCCTATACTCACACAGCGCTTTACGACAGCCATATCGCCACATATATGCGACGTCAGGCAGGTCTGCCTGAGAAGCTTTTCTTGGCATTCGACGAAGTGCAGAGCCTCCGCTATGGAGAGAATCCTCACCAGCAGGCTAAGTTCTATCGCACAGCCAAGGAATATTCATATAGCGTGGCAACAGCCCGTCAGATTCAGGGTAAAGAACTCTCTTACAATAATATACAGGATGCCAATGCAGCTCTTGAGATCGTGAGCGAATTCAGCGAGCCCTTCTGCGTGGGTTTGAAGCACATGAATCCCTGTGGAGCCGCCGTGGGCAAGGATGTGATGGAGGCATGGACACGCGCCTACGAGGCTGACAAAGTGAGCATCTATGGCGGCATCGTGGCATTCAACCGTGAAGTCACCGAAGAGGTGGCATTGGCGATGAAGCCAATCTTCTTGGAGATCGTGATGGCACCATCGTTCAGCGCCGGCGCATTGGAGGTATTCTCGAAGAAGAAAAACCTTCGCGTGCTCGAGGTTAAGATGGAGGATGGCCATGAGAGTCGTCCGGCATACGTCGGAGTGACCGGCGGCATGCTGGTGCAGGATGCCGACACACAGTGTCTCGACATCGTCGACTCGATGACCGTGACCGAGCGTCACCCCTCGGCACAAGAATTGGCAGACATGGACTTCGGTTGGAAGATCGTGAAGCATGTTAAATCAAATGCAATCGTAGTGGTGAAAAATGGGGCCACACTTGGTGTGGGAGCAGGTCAGATGAACCGTGTCGGCTCAGCAGGCATCGCCTTGGAAGAGGCAAAAGCCGCCGGAGCCACCGAAGGTTTGGTATTGGCATCCGACGGATTCCTCCCCTTCGACGACACTGTGGAGCAGGCATCACATTATGGTGTCAGCGCCATCGTTCAACCGGGTGGAAGCATCCGCGATGAAGACTCCATCAAGAAAGCCAACGAGAAAGGAATCGCCATGCTCTTCACCGGCATGCGTCACTTCAAACATTAATATCGGCCATCGTAATGAAGGATAAGAAGGTACTTGTGGTGGGCAGTGGCGGCAGATGCCACGCCATCGTCGATGCGCTGTCGCGTTCGGAGCGCGTAGGGAAGATCTATTGTGCACCGGGCAATGCCGGCATCGCCATGCAGGCAGAGTGTGTTTCGATCTCGGTAGAAGATGTCGAGGGACTCAAGCGATTTGCCATAGAAGAGGGGATCGACCTTACAGTGGTAGGTCCGGAGGCATCACTTGCCGTGGGTATCGTCGATGAGTTCAGAGCATCGGGACTACAGATCTTCGGGCCGACACAATCGGCAGCCCGGATCGAGACGAGCAAGGAATATGCCAAAGACCTGATGGCACGCCACGGGGTTCCGACGGCGTCCTACCGAACATTTTCCGACTACGACGAGGCCTTGACCTACGTCAAGGCGGGGCCGATACCGGTCGTGATCAAATATGACGGGTTGGCAGCCGGCAAGGGAGTCGTGGTGGCGATGAGCCTTGAAGAGGCAGATGCGGCACTTCGCGACATGCTATTGGATGAGAGTTTCGGCAAGGGACGCGTGGTGGTCGAGGAGTTCCTCGACGGGCCTGAGTTTTCCTTCATGTGTATCGTCAATGGCAATAAGCTCTACCCACTGGATATAGCCCGCGACCATAAGCGGGCCTACGATGGCGACAAGGGTCCCAACACCGGTGGTATGGGAGCCTACTCTCCCGTGCCATTCGTGACATCGGAGATTCGCGAGAAGGCAATGCGCACGATTATGCAGCCGGTGGCAGATGCCATGGTGGCAGAGGGAGTACCCTTCACCGGCGTGCTCTATGGAGGCTTGATCCTTCATGGCGACACACCGAAAGTGATCGAGTTCAACGCCCGCTTCGGCGACCCGGAGACGGAGGTGGTGTTGAGCCGCATGGAGAGCGACTTCTACTCGCTGATCGAAGCCTCACTGGCAGGCGCTGACTTCGAGATATGCTGGAATCAGGATTATATGCTCGGCGTCGTGATGGCCGCCAAGGGATATCCCGGCAAATATGGCAAGGGACACCTGATCGGCGGTATGGATCGCGTAGAGGGTAAGGTATATCACATGGGCACGAAGTGTAGCGGCTCGGATCTGCTGAGCGCCGGCGGTCGCGTGCTGATGGTGCTCGGGAGTGGCAAGACACTCGCCGAGGCTCATGACAGCGCCTATCGGTCGGTGGCACAGATCGACTGCCCGGAACTCTTCAATCGTCAGGATATCGGATCGCGCGAGATTTGAGAAAGTCTGACGGATAAAACGGAAATAAACAAATCTAACACGAAAATACTCAAAGCTAAAGAGATGATCATCAGCGGTAAAGACTTAGCGAAGAAAATCAAAGAAGATATCGCAGCCCAAGTACCCGCACTTGTGGAGAAATATGGCAGAGCGCCCCACTTGGCAGTGATCTTGGTGGGCGAAGACCCTGCAAGCCAGTCGTATGTCAAATCGAAAGGGAAGGATGCCGAGCAAGTGGGCTATAAGAGCACCACGATTCGTCTTCCGGAGGAGACGAGCGAAGAAGAGCTGCTGGAAGTTATCGGCAAATTGAATGCCGACGACACGGTGGATGGTGTTTTGGTGCAATTGCCGGTGCCACGCCACATCAACGAAGATCGAGTGATCGAAGCGATCAGCCATGAGAAGGATGTGGATGGATTCCACCCGGCGAATGTAGCCTCCTTGTGGCAGAAGCGCCCCTGCGTCTACCCCTGCACACCCAAGGGAGTGATGCGCATGCTCGATGAGGCAGGCGTAGAGATCGAGGGTAAAGAGGCAGTAGTGATCGGCCGCAGCAACATCGTGGGGCTCCCGATGTCGAAGATGCTATTGGATCGCAATGCGACAGTGACCGTGGCACACAGCCGCACGAAGAACTTGGCGGAGGTGACCCGCCGTGCCGATATACTGGTGGCGGCAGTGGGACGACTTCGATTCGTCACCGCCGATATGGTGGCACCCGGCGCCGTAGTGATCGATGTCGGAGTGAATCGAGACCCGGAGACCGGCAAACTTGCCGGCGATGTCGACTATGCCAATGTCGAGCCGATAGCCTCGGTGATCACCCCCGTGCCGGGTGGCGTAGGACCAATGACCCGCGCCTGCCTGATGGAGAACACCCTGGAGTGCTATCTTCGCGCCATGGAGAAGTAATCTGCCACGTAGAGAGTAATAATCGTGTAACGAAAAGATCGAAATACATTTCCATCAAACGAAAAGGAGAATAGATGATACCAAGATATTCACGCGAACAGATGCGCGCCATCTGGACAGAAGAGAATAAATTTAACGCCTATCTGAAGGTAGAGATTCTTTCGGCAGAGGCCTGGAGAGAATTGGGAGTTGTACCGTCAGAGGATATCGACAAGCTTTGGAAGAACGCCACATTCAATATCGATCGCATCAAAGAGATCGAAGAGCAGACACGCCATGACATCGTGGCGTTCACCCGTGCGGTGAGCGAATCGCTGGGCGAGGAGCGCAAGTGGGTGCATTATGGTCTGACCTCTACCGATGTGGTGGACACCGCCAATGGCTATCTACTGAAGCAAGCCAACGAGATCATCCGCGAAGATCTTCAGCGCTTTGCAGCAATGCTTCGCAGCCAGGCATTGAAATATAAGTACACCCCCTGCATCGGCAGGACTCACGGCATCCATGCCGACATCACATCGTTCGGCTTGAAGTGGGTGCTATGGCACGCCGAGATGCAGCGCAACATCAAGCGATTCGAAGAGGCAGCACAGGGTGTGGAAGTGGGCAAAATCTCGGGAGCAGTGGGCAACTTTGCCAACATACCACCCTTCGTACAGGACTATGTATGCGAGAAACTTGGCATCAACAGTGCCGACGTCTCGACACAGGTGATACAGCGCGATCGCCATGCCTATTATCTAGCCACCTTGGCTGTAATCGGCGCCTCGATCGAGCAGATGGCTATGGAGATTCGTGGTTTGCAGCGCACCGAGGTGCATGAGGTGGAAGAGGCATTCGGCAAGGGTCAGAAGGGCTCGAGCGCTATGCCCCACAAGCGCAACCCGATCGGTTCGGAGAATATGTGCGGCTGCGCACGCGTGCTCCGTGGCTATATGGTGACAGCCTACGAGAATGTGGCACTCTGGCATGAGAGAGATATCTCCCACTCTGCCACCGAGCGCATCATCCTGCCCGACGCCACCATGCTGTTGGATTATATGCTCAATCGTATGTGCAACATCTTGGGCAATCTCACAGTGTTCGAAGATCGTATGCGTCAGAACATCTATATCACCAATGGAGTGATCTTCGCACAGCGTGTGATGAATGCACTGATCGCCAAGGGTTTTGCTCGCGAGAAGGCATACGACACGGTGCAGCCGGTAGCGATGGCGGCGATGGCGAATGGTGTACCTTACATCGATCTGCTTCGTGAGAATGAGGTGGTAAAAGCCAATCTAAGCGACGAAGAGCTGGATGGCTGCTTCACCCTCGACTACTATATGAAGAATGTAGACTATATCTTCGATCGTAACGGAATAAAATAACTTAACAGCGGCCATCCGACCGGAGGTTCTAACGAGTTCTTCGGGGCGGGGCCGCAAAAAGAAACAAATAAATGTCAGAGAGACTTGTAGTGATAGGATCCCAATGGGGAGATGAAGGCAAGGGAAAGATCACCGACTACTTTGCCACACGTGCCGACATGGCAGTGAGATATCAGGGAGGGAATAACGCCGGTCACAGCGTAGTGTTCGGCGGCAACAAATATTCTCTTCAGAGCATACCATCGGGCATCTTCAATCCCCACACAGTTAATGTGATGGGCAATGGCATGGTGGTGAATCCGGTGTCGGTATGTGCGGAATTAGACAAGCTTCACGACCGCGGCATCACCGACTATCAGCTCTATATCTCGACTCGCGCCACGATGGTGATGCCCTGGCATCCTGTTCTGGATGGTGCCTACGAGGCGAGCAAGGGCAATCAGCAGATCGGCACGACGAAGAAGGGAATCGGTCCGGCATACGCAGATAAGTATAGCCGCATCGGCATGCGAATGGGCGACCTTCTGGAGCCGGAATATTTCCACGAGCGCCTCGCGGCAGCACTCTCGGTGAAGAACCGGGAATTGCAGATGCTTGGTCTCGCCACCTTCGATGTGGAGCAGGTATACAAGCAGTATATGAAGCTTGCCGAGCGACTTGCGCCGATGATCTGCGACACCTCCCGACTTATCAATGACGCCCTGAAGAGCGACAACAAGCGCATACTCTTCGAGGGGGCACAAGGCATGATGCTCTGTATCGATCATGGCACCTATCCCTTTGTGACATCATCGACACCTTCGGCATCGTCAGTGCCTGTGGGTGCAGGCATCGCACCTCAATGGATCGACCGCGTGGTGGGTGTGGCCAAGGCATATTGCACCCGCGTCGGAGCGGGTCCTTTCCCCACCGAACTTCATAATGAGATCGGCGATGGCATCCGCGAGCGAGGCCATGAGTATGGCACAGTAACCGGGCGTCCCCGCCGCATCGGGTGGTTTGACGCCGTGGTGGCACGCTACACTTCCGAGCTCTCCGGCATCACCCACTGGGCGCTGATGCTCTTGGATGTATTGTCAGGTCTCGACAAGATCAAGATTTGCGTGGCTTACGAACTCGACGGCAAGCAGATCCAGAGTCCGCCATCGACCATTGCATCCCTCTCTAAGTGCAAACCGGTGTA
>SFMJ01000010.1 GCA_004553095.1 Bacteroidales bacterium | reverse complement strand
ACTTGACTTGGCAGTCTTATCGGCGTGTGAGACAGGCATCGGGGATGTGTCGGGAGAGGGAGTGTTTGGACTTCAGCGAGGCTTTAAGAAGGCGGGGACACATTCGATATTGATGTCGCTATGGAAAGTCGATGATGATGCCACGGCATTCCTGATGCGAGAATTCTATAGCCGATGGTTGTCGGGGCAGAGCAAATCGGAGTCGTTGGAATATGCCAAGACACAGGTACGTCGGCAGGCGAAGTGGAGTTCGCTACGCTATTGGGGAGCTTTTGTGCTTCTGGATGGAATCGAGTAGGGCCGCCGGGTCTAACCACAGAAATGTTAGAGCGCGCTCCAAGTGCCTTCGTTCAGACACACTCAAAGAAACAGTATCTTTTTTAGCGGAGGTGGGTGGGGAGGATTTGGGAGATTTGGGTTTTTAGTTTATTTAGGTCTTGGGGGGCGGCGAGCTCTTGGGATAGGGAGGTTACTCCTTTGTCGGTGAAGCCGCAGGGGTTGATCAGGGTGAAGGCTCGGAGGTCGGTGTTGACGTTGAGTGCGAAGCCGTGCATGGTTATGCCATGGCTCACTTTGACGCCGATGGCGCAGATCTTGCGGGGCTGTCTCCCTTGCCAGTCGATCCAGACGCCGATGGCATCTTTGTTGCAGGTGGCTTGTATGCCGTAGCCTGCCAAGAGTTCGATGACGGAGTGTTCGAGTATCTCGATGTATTGTTTTACGCCGAGATGGTGGCGTCGGAGGTCGATGATGGGATATACCACCAACTGTCCGGGGCCGTGGTAGGTGATGTCCCCTCCCCTCTCGATGCGTATACATTCGGCGCCGAGGCTTCGGAGGTATTGCTCGGAGGCTAACATGTTGTCGGCATTGCCATGGAAGCCGAGGGTGTATACGGCGGGATGCTCTACGAGGAGGATTCGTTCGTCGGCGTTGGGATCTTCTTGTAATTGAGCCACATATTTCTTCTGCAGATCCCATGCTTCGCGGTATGGGATCAGACCCAAGTCTTCAATTATCATAACGGATGGATGGGGATTAGTGGATATGTTTTTCGGCGTGATAACTGCTGCGCACCATGGGAGCCGACTCGACATGGCGGAAACCCTTCTTTCTGCCGATTTCTCCATATTCGGCGAATGTGTCGGGATGGATATAGTCGCGTACCCGGTAGTGTAGTTTGGAGGGTTGCAGGTATTGACCGATGGTCATGACCTGGCAACCTGCGGCGAGAAGATCGTCCATGGTTTCGAGAATTTCTTCGCGAGTTTCGCCGAGGCCGAGCATGATGCCGGACTTGGTGCGTATTCCCTTGGAGGCGATATATTTGAGTACGGCGAGGGAGCGGTCGTAGGTGGCGACGCTACGCACGTCGGGGGTGAGGCGTCTTACTGTCTCCATATTGTGGGAGATGATGTCAGGTTTCTGCTCGATGATGAGGTCGATCAGGTCGGTGCGACCCTGGAAATCGGGTATGAGGACCTCCATGGTGATGCCGGGACATCTCTCCTTGATGGTGCGAATGGCGTCCGCCCAGTGATGTGCGCCCTGGTCGGGGAGGTCGTCACGGTCGACCGACGTCATGACTATATGCTTGAGGTTTAGCGACTTGATACTCTCGGCGATATCTATAATCTCTTGGGGATCGAGGGGAAGTGGTTTGCGGTTGGTGACATTGCAGAACTTGCAATTTCGGGTGCATATATTACCGCAGATCATGAATGTGGCAGTGCCGGCCCCCCAGCACTCGGCGCGGTTGGGACACATGCCGCTGCTGCAGATGGTGTGAAGATGCTTATCATTGAGGAGTCCGATCACATCCTTGGTTTTGAAGCCGTGAGGGAGTTTTACCTTTAGCCACTCGGGTTTGCGACGGAAAGAGACTTTATGATTATCGGGGTTGGAATTTTGGTCGGTCATGGTTGGATTTAAAGTATTTTTTGACGTTAGGAACGTTATTGACGTTTTTGACGTTAGGAACGTTATTGACGTTTTTGACGTTAGGAACGTTAGGAACGATTTTTATGATTTTTGGTTTTTGTTTTTTAGGTTTTGGTTATTATTCGGTCGCCTATGTATTTGGCTATGTCGGAGCGGATGGATAGCAGCGACTTCAGTTCGAGTTGGAGTCGTTGTTCTTCGGCGGTATCGCCTTTGCCGGCGATGGCTTGGAGTTGCTTGACGAAATCTCTGATGCGGAGATTGATGAGACCCTCCTTCCACTCATTGAAGGCACGGACGAGGAGCACGTTGAGACGGTCCTCCTCTCGCTCGTTGGATGGGTCTTTGAGGTAGATATTGCTAAGGTGGTGCTTATCGAACATAAGTTCGAGCACGAGTTGGCGGATGTCGGCATCCTCGTGACTACCGAGCACACGCCCGGGGTAATCCTTGGCGACTTCGTGGAGTGCCTCCTCTCGCATGGCGGAGATTTTCTCCTCGAGTTTTGCCTCCTCTCGTTTGATTTCGGCGGTAGATGTTCCGGCTTCGGCGATTTTGTTGTAACCATCTTGGCGCATTCTATCGCATTTGAAATCGATATCTTTGGTGCACTGTTCGAGATGACGTTGGAAATCGGGACGCAGGGCATGAAGGAGATGGAACATACGGTTGAAGATCTCGATAGAGAAGGTCATATCGGAGTCGGCGAGTTCCTCCTTGACATAGTCGAGGACGTCGAGGGAGATGATGGGGCTATCAGGGTCGTCGGGGTTTGCCTCATAGCTGCACATAGTGAGGAATCCATAACGGAGGCAATACTTTATGACGGAGCGTTCGAAGGGATAGAGGGGGCTTTGTATGTAATCGACTTGGGCAGGGGCTTGAGTGGCGGCGAGGGCCTGCTGCGGGCCTACTGCGGGGGCGGCAACGGGAGCCGCTGAGGCGGCTTGAAATCCGGCAGCCAAACTGCCGGAAACAGTAGGGCCTCCGGAGGGGGGAATCGACGCGGAGCCGGGAGTCGACGCGGAGCCGGGAGTCGACGCGGAGGGGGAAGTCGACGCGGAGCCGGGAGTCGACGCGGAGAGGGGAGTCGACGCGGAGCCGGCGGGAGTCGACGAGGAGCCGGAATATTCTTTTCTCAGGCGTTCTTGTTTGAAGCGCTCTACCAAGGCGGCTCTTACTTTGGCTACAGACTTGGCTATCGTTGCCTCCGGGATGTCGAGGATCTCGCTACATTCCTGCACATATACATCTCTTGCCACCTGGTCGGGGATATGGGCGATCGACTCGACTACGCTATTGATGGCAGAGATGCGTCGTTGGGGGTCTTTGCGGACTTCATTGAGCATCACTTGCGCCTTGTAGCGGATGATGTCTGTTTCATGCTCGGCGACGTAAGCCTTGAACTCTTCGGGCGTATGTTTACGGGCGAAAGAATCGGGATCATCGCCGTCGGGGAGGAGGAGCACCTTGACATTAAGGCGATGATTCAGGAGCATATCGATGCCTCGGAGGGAGGCTTTGATGCCGGCGGCATCGCCATCGTAGATTAGGGTGATATTATCGGTGAAGCGATGAATCATGGCGATCTGGCCGTCGGTAAGAGCAGTTCCGGATGAGGCTACGACATTTTTCATGCCCGATTGCCACATGCCTATTACATCCATATATCCCTCGACGAGGAAGCACTTATGCTCATTGACAATCGACGACTTCGCCTGGAAGATGCCATAGAGTTCGTTGCTCTTCTTATAGACGTCAGACTCGGGGGAGTTGATATACTTGGCGAGTCCCCCCTTGAGGTCACGACCTCCGAAAGCGATGACTTTGCCGGCATTGTTGAGGATAGGGAAGATGACACGGCCGCGGAAACGGTCGTAATTTCTCCCCTCCTTCGATGTGCCGACGAGTCCCAACTTGGTGAAGACCTCGAGGCGGAAACCGGCCTTGCGAGCGGCATCGGTCAGAGCCGTGCCTTTGTCGAGGGCATAACCGAGGTGGAACGCCTTGATTGCCTCATCGGTGACGCCACGCTGCACGAGATATTGCAGACCGACATCTCGCCCCTCGTCGGTCTCGAGCATATCCTTCTGCATCTTCTGCATCGCCCACTCATTGGCGACAAACATAGCCTCGCGAGCCGATTGTCGTTCACGCTCCTCATCGGTGAGTTCGCGCTCCACGACTTCGATGCCATACTTTTTGGCGAGGTGGAGAAGAGCCTCATGATAATTGAGACCCTCCTTCTCCATGATGAAATTGACGGGGGAGCCACCCTTCTTGCAGGAGAAGCAATAGCAGAAATTTCGTTGGCGATTGACAGAGAAAGAGGGAGTCCTCTCATTGTGGAAAGGGCAGAGCCCCATATAGTTGGCGCCCCGTCGGATCAGGTGCACATAGTCGCTGACGACATCGACGATATCGGCAGTATTTTTGATTTTTTCGACGGTAGCATGATCGATCATAGGGCGTAGTATAGACTCAGAGCGTGATAATGACTAAGGGTTTTAAGATCTGAGATCGTTGAGGATCTTGCGGAGTTCCTCGCTGGTTTCCATGCGGATAGGCACGAGGGGTAGGCGCAATTCATTTTCGATAAGTCCCATATCGTGGAGGAGCGACTTGACACCGGCGGGGCTACCATCGACGAAGAGTTCATCGTAAAGTCGCGAGAACTTATAGTGGATGGGGAGAGCCTCGTTATACTTACCTTCAAGGCAGAGGCGCACCATGCGTCCATACTCGCGGGGGAAGGCATTGCCGACCACCGAGATGACACCCTCAGCGCCGAGTGTAACCAAAGGATAGGTGAGAGCGTCATCGCCCGAGATGACTTGGAAATAATCGGGCTTATGGTTGATGATCTGTTCGATCTGCTTGAAATTGCCTGAAGCCTCCTTTATGGCAATGATATTGCGATGTGCGTAGGCGAGGCGGAGGGTAGTATCGGCGGAGATATTGGCTCCGGTACGACCCGGCACGTTATAGAGCACGACAGGGAGTGGCGAAGCCTCGGCGACAGCGCTGAAATGGCGGAAGATACCCTCCTGAGTCGGTTTGTTGTAGAAAGGAGTGACGGAGAGGATGGCAGAATAGCCGGAGAGGTCGGCAGAATTAATATCTTCGACGAGGTTCTTGGTGTTATTGCCACCCATGCCGACGACGAGAGGGACACGCCCGGCGACAGCCTCGGCGACGAAACGGCGCACCACTACCCTTTCATCGGGATCGAGAGTAGGGGTTTCGCCTGTGGTGCCGAGCACGACAATATAATCGACTTTGCCGGCGATGACATGTTCGATCATGCGGCTGAGGGCATCGAAATCAATAGACTTATCAGACTTAAAAGGAGTGATCAGAGCGACGCCCAATCCTCGTAAAGAAACAGTATCCATTAGAAAGGGTATTTAGAAATAAGATAAAGATGCCATCACCGGGAGAGGAGAAGTGAAGGAATCAAGGAGAAGATTAATGCAAAATTAACTAAAAAAAGAGAATTATAAAAATTAGTAGCAAAAAAGTAATAGAGTCCGGCGTTCGAAGAACATCAGACTCTATTGCACATGAGTTTATGAATCAGAGGTCGGGGACCTCAATGATGGATTTGCCGAAGTAAGCGCTAAGTCGAGAGAGAGTGGCGATGGTGAAATTATGCTCACCGCTGAGCCACTTGGTTACTTCGCTCGGGCGACGTCCTAAAGCATCAGCGAATTGTTTTTTGGACAAACCCTCCTGACGCATCAAAGATTCGATTCTGGCGGCAATAGCTACCGACAATTTAGTTTGAATCTGCAGATCCTCGGGAATCCCGGCGATCAAATCATGCAAACTGTCAACTTGATTCTTCATTGACCTTAACCTGTGAGTATAAGAATAAAATAGAAAGTAAAATCTGACCGCAAAAGTACAAAGAATTTTTCAAATAATAGTGCACTTTTGCGGTCAAAAAATAAGTAATTATTACAAAAAAGTCAATTATGTTCGATAAAATGTGTTAATCGGGGAAAAAAGGGGCATTCTCTCCCCAATTCCAGAAGCCGGGTACGACAGCTTGGACATTAAACTTCGCGATGCCGAGTTCAGCAGCATATTTATCAGGATTTGAAGTATAGGCAACGATACGCTCTACACCATCGACTTGCGTCACTTTTAAAGAGACAGGCATAGCATTGAGGGCAGAAGGGGCTGAAGCGACAGCCCGGAGGGCAGAGTCGAGCCAAGGGAATCGAGATAAAGCTGCTTGATATTCGGCGTCGTTGCCATCGAAGAAATCTCTTGGGGCGCGGACTTTACGATGAGCCATACGGGAAAAAAGGCGTGCCATAAGAGTTGTATGCTCGACATCGGAGATGCCACAAGCCACGACAAAGGGTATTTTCTCATAGACCTCGACTGGAGTGTTGACATGAGCACGGGAGAAAGAGCCACCGACGAAGCAAGTGCCAAGACCGGCAGCATGCGCTCTAATCACGAAGCGCTGAGCACAAAATCCGGCTCGTTCCAAGGCATGATCGAAGGTTGGATCGATGATGCAAGCCAGATAATTGTTGACATTACGGAACATTCCATAACTGCGAGCGAATCCCCGGAAGGGGGCATTGTCGTCGGGACAGAATCGGAAATTGAGTCCGGCTTCGTGGGAATTGGTGTATGTAGCCTCGCTATTAAGCATATTGATGATGCTACGATCGAGAGGCGTAGGAGCGAAACTTCTCACCGAATGGCGCGACTCCAGAAGGGCCAAAGAGAAATCCATTTACTCAAAGTTTTGAATATCGATATCGAAATTATTGAGGAACTCCATAGTCTTGGCGAGATAATCTTCCATGACAACATCCTCTTCGACGAAAGGCACGACCTTGCGAAGCTCAGCAAGCACCTTCTCGATATAGGGAGAAGACTTGAGAGGACGGCGGAACTCGAGACCTTGAGCGGCGTTGATGAGCTCGATAGCGGCGATATGGTGGAGGTTGTCGATGATCTTATGGAGCTTGGTAGCGGCATTAGCGCCCATCGACACGAGGTCTTCTTGGCCGTTAGAGCTAACGATCGAATCGCAAGAAGCTGGCCAAGCATACATCTTGTTCTGGCTCACCATCGAAGCAGCGGCATATTGCGGGATCATGAAGCCGGAGTTAAGGCCGGGATGGGCCACGAGGAACTCGGGGAGACCTCGAAGTCCGAGGATAAGTTGGGCGGTGCGACGTTCGGAGATATTACCGAGTTCACAAAGAGCCACGCCCATATAGTCGAAAGCGAGAGCGAGGGGCTCGCCATGGAAATTACCGCCGGATACGACAAGGTCTTCGTCGGGGAATACGGTGGGATTGTCGGTGACGGAATTGATCTCTGTGTGGAGGACGTTAGTGACATGGATCATAGCATCTTTGACAGCGCCATGCACCTGAGGGATGCAGCGGAAAGAATATGGATCCTGCACATGTTCTTTATGACGAGTGATGATCTCGCTGCCTTGGAGGAGATTGCGGAAGATTTTGGCGGTGGATAGCTGACCGGCATGCGGGCGTACTCGATGGATGCACTCCAAGAATGGTTCGATTCTGCCGTCGAAAGCTTCGAGCGACATTGCTCCGAAGAGGTCGAAGCAGTGGACGATATGCCAGCCATCGATCAGGGCCTTGATACCGTTGGCGCTCATGAACTGTGTGCCATTGAGGAGAGCCAGCCCTTCTTTAGATTTGAGCTTGATGGGACGCCAACCGAGTTGAGCGAGCATATCTTCACTCTTGATGCGACGGCCCTGGAAGAAGACTTCACCCTCTCCGATGAGGGGGAGGAATAGGTTGGCCAATGGTGCCAAGTCGCCGGAAGCTCCGAGCGAACCGCGATCGTATACGACGGGGATAACATCATTATTGTAGAAATCGAGGATGCGCTCAACAGTGGCAACTTGCACGCCGCTGAAACCCATAGAGAGGGCGTGCGCCTTGAGCAGAAGCATCAGCTTGACGATGTCATGGTCGATTGGAGTGCCGACACTGCAAGAATGGCTTTTTACCAGATTTTCCTGGAGTGTGGAAAGCTCATCATGAGAAATATGTTTGCTGCAAAGCGATCCGAAACCGGTGGTGACGCCATAGATAGGCTCGGCAGACTCGTCGGTTTTGCGATCGAGGAAATCGCGACAATGTTGGATCTTTTGGCGAGCATCGTCAGAGAGGGTGAGTTTGGCGCCACTCTTAAGGATATGCTCGATAAGATCGTAGGTTAGGAGGCCTGAGCCAATGGCATAAGTTTCCATCTTGTTCATAAAATATATGATATTAGATTAATTATTATTTTTAACTACAATTCCACGACTTATCGCGGTCTTAACACAATTCATACCGACGTAATAAGGCAACGCCTTGTAAGTATCAAAATTCAAGATAACGATATCGGCGGATTTACCTTTCTCGAGAGATCCGGTGACATCGGCGAGATCGAGCGCCGCAGCGCCATTGATTGTAAGGGCGGAGATTGTTTCCTCGATCGACATCTTCATATAGATACAAGCCAGGGCGATGGTGAGAGGTATCGAGCCTGAGAAGCAAGATCCGGGGTTAAGGTCAGTGGCGAGAGCGACAGCAGCGCCGGCATCGATAAATTTGCGAGCCGGGGCAAAAGGTTCTCGGAGAGCGAAAGCCGTGAGAGGGAGCAAGGTAGCGACCACTCCCCTCTCCGCCATCATCTTGACACCCTGGTCGGAGACATGAAGAAGATGGTCGGCAGAGACGGCTCCCATCTCGGCAGCCAATTCGGCGCCACCGAGTTGAACGATCTCATCAGCGTGAAGTTTGAGTTTGAATCCGGCATCACGAGCTGCGGCAAGGAGTCTGCGCGACTCTTCGATCTCGAAGACATTTTTTTCGGTAAAGATATCGAAGAACTTGGCTTTGCCCTTAGCGGCGGGAATCATCTCGCGAATCATTAGGTCGACATACTCATCGGTGCGGCCCTTATACTCAGCGGGCACGGCATGCGCTCCGAGGAAAGTCGAAACCACTCTTACGGGAACGCCACTGCGATTGGCGAGACGATCGATGACATCGAGCATCTTCATCTCCGACTCAGTGTTGAGTCCATAACCGCTTTTGGCTTCGACTGTGGTGACACCCATTTCAGCCATACGATCGATGAACCATAACGCCTTGTGTTCGAGGTCGTAGGCAGAGGCTGCACGGGTTGCATTGACTGTGGATTGAATTCCACCGCCACGCTCCATGATGCTCATATAAGTGTCTCCCTTGAGACGCCACTCGAACTCGTCGGGGCGATAACCGCCAAAGACGAGATGAGTGTGAGAATCGACAAATCCGGGGATAACAGCATTGCCGGCAGCATCTATCACCTCAACATCCGAGTCGAGCTTGGGAAGGTCAGCCATCGGCACGAGATCGGAGATTATGCCATCCTCGATGAGGATAGCATAATTTTCGAAATGTTTCAGAACAGACATCTCTTCACCCCGACGAGCGGAAGAACCCTGGGGGGTGAAGATATTTGCGTTGATAATACAGCTACGAGCCATAACTTACTTATCAATAATATTATTGACAACGACAAGTATCTCAGCCTCACGTTTTTGAGCCTCATCAGCGATGGACTTAGCCTCAGCGAGGATATTTTCGGCGATGGAGCGGTCTTTGAGACCGGCAGCGTTGATTTTAACGTTGAGGTATGCACCGAGCACTGCGGAGCGAGCGGCGAGAGCGCCGACACCGGCGTCGGAAACAGAAGCGGGATTGCCGTTAGCCGCCATATAGGCGAGGATATCAAAGGCTTCGAAAGCGGTCTTCATAGTGCGTAGAGGCACTTGAGTTGCGTAAAGGGTCGCCTCCTCGAGGGCTTGGGCGCGGGCCTTTTTCTCCTCATCGCTCTTCTTGGGCATAGCGAAAACAGCCATAATACGATTGAAAGCGGCAGTATCCTCATCGACCAGGGCGATAAGACGATCGAGGATGTCACGACCGATCACGGCTCGATCGGAGAATTCTTCCCAGCGGTCGTCCCAACCGGGCTTGTGAGCTGAGAGGTTTGCCACCATAGTGCCGAGGGCTGCACCCAGTGCGCCCATATAGGCAGCGATCGATCCTCCACCGGGGGCAGGAGATTCCGAAGCGGTCTCGTCGGCAAAATCGACACAAGTCATATCTACAAGACGCTTTGCCTTATTGTCGGCATCGAGCATATACTCGATTATTTTCTCTTCGGGGCGGAAGGGTTTTAGTTCGTCGAGTCCCATCGACTTGACAGCGATCTTGATGATTTCACTATCGGGAATACCGAGAGAACGTTGCTGCATGGCAAGATAATGCTTACCGGCATCGATGATGGCACGCTTTGGCACGAGTCCGACGATCTCAGTGCCAGTGACACGAAGTCCACGAGCTGCTGCAGCACGACTCACCTCATCGAAAGCTTTATGAAGAGGAGTCACATTCATGTTAGTGATATTCATCGACACTTGTGCGATGCCATATTCATCGATGAACCAGCCGATGGCTTTAGTGCCTTTCAGAGAGCCGGGGATCATGATGGTGTTTCCCTGCTCATCTTTGACAGGCTTGCCATTGACCTTACCACCTTCACGCATAGGGCGTCCCTTCTCACGGACATCGAAAGCGATGGCGTTGGCACGTCGAGTTGATGTGGTGTTGAGGTTGAAATTGACAGCGATAAGGAAATCGCGAGCACCGACAGCAGTAGCACCGGTTCGAGCCACACCCTCATCGTAAGGGCGGTCGCCGAAGTCGGGAGCCTTGCCTTCGTGATATAGCTTTTCGGGGAGGGCTTCATACTCACCTTCGCGGCACACGGCGAGGTTTCGACGTTGGGGAGTGAAAGCGGCAGCTTCATAGCAATAGGTGGGGATGTTGAGCTCATCGGCAATGCGCTTGGCAAGGTCTCGGGCCAATTGAGCACACTCCTCGAGAGTGATGCCGCTCACGGGTATAAGAGGGAGGACATCAGTGGCTCCCATACGAGGGTGAGCACCATGATGCTGACGCATATCAATAAGTTCGGCAGCCTTTTTGACGCCGCAGACAGCAGCCTCGATCACATCTTTGGGCTCGCCGACAAATGTAACAACAGTACGATTTGTAGCCTCACCCGGATCGACATCCAGGAGGCTTACACCGCCACTCTTCACGATCTCGGAAGTAATGGCATCTATAATGGCACGATCACGTCCCTCGCTGAAATTGGGGACACATTCAATGATTTGTTTCATTTCTGTAAAGAAAGATGATTATTTAGTATTAGAGAAGGTGTAAAATTAGAGCAAGCCTCTGATCAGATCTTCATCGGCAATATTAGGCTCGGTGATAACGAATCCGTTGACACCCTGCGTTTCATTCCACTCGCGCACGGTTGACATTGCATTTTCGTTACGCGCCCAGCTACGACGAGCCACGCCACCCATCACGTCCCATAGCATAGCCTTCTTAAGGATCTCATCGACACGTTGGGAGCCATCGCACACCATACCGAAACCGCCATTGATGGCCTTACCGATGCCGACGCCTCCACCATTATGGAGAGCAACAAGACTCATGCCACGCGCGCAGTTGCCGGCAAAGCATTGCACAGCCATATCGGCCATAACATTAGATCCATCTTTGATGTTGGAAGTCTCACGGAATGGGGAGTCAGTTCCGCTCACGTCGTGATGGTCACGACCGAGCATAATGGGACCCACCTCTCCATTTCTTACCATCTCGTTGAAACGGAGAGCGATCTTAAGGCGACCCATGGCATCCTGATAGAGGATACGGGCCTGAGTGCCGACCACGAGAGCATTTTTCTCGGCGTCGCGAATCCAATTGTAGTTGTCACGGTCTTGACCACGGCGATTGGGATCGATACACTCCATAGCAGCCTTATCGGTCTTGATCAAATCCTCATGCTTGCCGCTGAGACACACCCAACGGAATGGGCCATATCCATAATCGAAGAGCATAGGACCCATAATATCTTCTACATAAGAAGGCCAAATGAAGCCATCTTTCTCATCCACACCATTTCGAGAGATCTCCTTGACTCCGGCGTCGTATATGGCTTTCATGAAAGAATTTCCATAGTCGAAGAAATAAGTGCCACGAGCCACAAGAGCCTTGATTGCCTCGAAATGGCGACGCAGAGACTCGTCGACGAGTTGATGGAAGCGAGCGGGATCGTTATGGAGCAATTCGGTGCGCTGTTCGAAAGTCAATCCGACGGGGCAATACCCACCCTCGTAGACAGCGTGACATGAAGTTTGATCGCTGAGGAGTTCGATCTTCTTATTATGTGCGACGGCATACTCGAGGAGGTCGACGACATTTCCATGATAAGCGATAGAGAGGGGTTTTCGCTCGTCCATAGCTTTTTGGGCGAGGGAGAAAGCCTCTTCGATATTTTCAGTGCGAGCGCTGACCCAACCTTGATCCATACGAGTCTTGATACGCGACTCGTCGACTTCGGCGATGATGGCGGCAGCGCCGGCGATCTCGGCAGCCTTGGGCTGAGCGCCACTCATGCCGCCAAGGCCTGAGGAGACGAAAATATGACCACGGAGGTCGCCATCTTCGGGGACACCGAGTTTCATACGCCCGGCATTGAGGATGGTATTGAAAGTTCCATGCACGATGCCTTGGGGGCCGATATACATCCATCCTCCGGCAGTCATCTGGCCATAATTGGCGACTCCGAGTTGCATAGCCTCATGCCAATCGTGGAGATTGTCGAACATGCCGACCATCATGGCGTTTGTGATGATGACACGAGGAGCATCGGGACGAGAGGGGAAAAGGCCGAGAGGATGGCCTGATTCAACGACAAGAGTTTGCTCCTCGGTGAGCTCCTCGAGATATTTCTTAATGAGGCGATATTGGAGCCAATTTTGAGCCACCTGACCGGTTTCGCCGTAAGTTACGAGTTCGTAGGGATAAAGGGCGACATCGAACGAGAGGTTATTATCGATCATCACCTGGAAAGCCTTTCCGGCGAGACACTTACCTTTATACTCATCGATGGGCTTAGCTTTCAGATCGCCCTCGGGGCGCCAACGATAGGCATAAATACGGCCGCGAGTGCGCAACTCCTCGAGGAACTCCGGGGCGGCCTTCTCATGGAGTTCAGCCGGGAGATAACGAAGAGCATTCTTAAGAGCAGTTACAGTTTTCTCATTGTCGAGAGTATAGCCGCGGTCGGGAGCGCGACGGATGCCCTCTTGAAAGCGGGGCATATCGGGCCAAATGGCGCCGAGTTCGATCTTTGTGTTCATGGTTTTATTTAGTGTTTGAAATAAGCAAAATACTCATAGTTCGACATAACAAAATAAGCGAACCGACGGGTAATGTCGATTCGCTTTCAAAGTTATAAAAAAATGATGAAGTTACAAAGAAAAAACGTTTTGTAAGGGAGATTTTGGTCAGATAACGCTACAGATCGTGCGCATCTTTAGCAGTCTGGTAGAGATCGGCAGCTTTGGTGCCGGCGAAGAGGCAGCACTCATTGCATCGTTTATGGCCATGCTCGTCGGTGATACGACCGCAACACACGGTGCCGAATTTTTGTTTGAACTCATTGAACAGTTGGCGAGAGAGATCGGCGGAGAGGGATTCATTATCGATCATCAGGCCAAGAGCGAGTACCGCACCGGTAAGAGCACCGCAAGTACCCTCATCGAAAGTGCGGCCGATGCCACCACGGAAACCGGAGGTAGCAGCCTTGAGCACGAACTCAGGCACCTCGATGGTGTGAAACTCTCTGTTCAGGGCCACAGCGGTGGCTTGTGAGCAACCGTAGCCTTTCTCGCGAAGGGCAAGTATTGTTTCTTCTAACTTTGTCATATAGATAGGTTTAAGGGTTATAGGGCTCGAAAGCCCATCTCAGTGTTCTTGACAATCCTATCCGAGGAGAGGGATAAGATTGTATATCTCAGGAAATACTTCCTATATTATTTAACGACCTTCTTGGTGATCTTATTGCCGCGCACTTCGATGAAAATACCGGATTGAGGGTTGGCAACTTTGACACCCTGGAGGTTGTAATATACGGGAGCGGCGGGCTCGGCATCCTCTACTGAGATAATATCACGTACAGCCGTGGTGCCCATTTTGCCAATACGAGCATGAGCGTAAGTGAAGATATCGAGGTCTTCCTTCTCATTGCTGGTAGAGGGATCCTTGCTGTAAGAGACATCAGCATTATCGAGCACGGTAGGATCGAAAGGAGTCGAACCGATAGCACCCTGTCCGTAGGTGTCGATCACCATCACTCCGATACCTTCATTCTTGATATAATCTTCGGTGATACCCAGCTTGTCGAGGGGGAATTTCCACTCATAGAATGTATGCTGATCATCGTTGGCGAGGCCGAGGATGTCTACGAAGCCCTCATTGCCGAGGAGGTCTTCGGGGTCATATTCGAATTTTTCTTGGCCCCAGATATTTTCGATGCATGGGAGGAGGCCATCAGCGCAACCATAGAAGGGTGCGGTGATGCTCACACAGTATGGAGAATCGTAAGAAGCGTTGCCATTGGCGTCGGGGAAGAAGAGTCCGGGAGTACCGACAGTAGACTTCGACGAACCGAGCCAGATGCAGTCGGTGCCATTATCGAACTTATTGTACTGACCATCGGCATCCCAGATGGTGTTGCCATTGGCGAGAACACCGGCGAAGCTCTTTTCGGGATCGAGGTCGAATGCGATCATAAGACGACCATCCATGTTATAAGGTTTGGCAGCGCCATTCCAGAGGATACCATCGCCATATATATCCCAAACGGAGTAAACGTATTGCACGCCGAGGTAGAGGTTTTCCGAGTCATAAGCAGCATAAATGGCATAAGAGTCATTGCAGGGGTATTCATGTTTGCCCTTGATAGCTGAAGCGATGTCGCGAGCCACGCCCTGTGCGATAAGGTCATCATCAGTCCAATGAGAGAGAGCACCAACGGCTTCGCACATACGATTGTCGCCGGTGCGTTGGAAATTCATATCGATGGTGCGGTTGCTACCGGACTTGCCATCGGGATTTACCTTATAATAATCTGTAATGACATTGCTGCCGGAAGGAGGTAGAGGCACACGCTTTTTGTAAGTAAAGGTTTGAGATCTGGAACCACCTTCCGATGTAACGGCATAAGTCTTAAGAGTAGTAGACTCGGTGAAGGTGAGAGGAGCGGAGTAAACAGAAGAAGCCTCAGAAGGTTCATCGCCGGACAGGGTGTAGTAAATAGTAGCATCGGGCGAAACAGTAAGAGTTACAGTAATGCTATCATCGAAGCGAGTACCTGAAACGGGATCAGCTACGACAACAGGTTTTTGAGGATTATCTCCACCCGGCTCATAAAGGCCTTCGTCGGAGACTTCACCTTTAGCACCACCATGGCCCAAATATATATGGCCATCCAGAGGAACTTGCTTACAGTCGGCAGTTTGGTTTTCGTCACCGGAACCGGAGCCGTCACAGAATAGGAAACCATCCAAACCGGAGACATCGGAAGGGAAAGTATACTCCCACACGGTGTCGGTGATTTTGGTCAGAGCGACACCGGGCCAATTGGTGCTTGGGTCGCTCCAATAGTGGATGTTAACGTTAGCCCAACCTGTTACGGAATTGTCATAATAGATGGTAACATTCTGAGCAAAAGAATTGGCAGCCTGACAACCGAGAAAGATCGTCAAGAGCACGATGCACTTTTGTAAAAATTTCATGAGAAAAGGTGTTTATTAGGTTAACTATGAAATAAAATCTAATGCAAATATGATGCAAAGATAATATAAAACAATTAAAAAAACTACTAAAGTGATAAGAAATTGACAATTAGATGTAGAAAGAGCGTGACCATCTGCGGAGATGGTCACGCCCTTATATATGAGTTCAAACGTGCTGTTATAGGCGATCGAGAACTGTTTTGATGAGTTCTTTGATGCGGGGTTTATAGTCGGTGTTGGCTTTGTTGGATCGACGCTGGGCTATGATGCAGCATACGGTCATGGCCTTGTGGTCCAATAGACGTGCCATGCCTTGGAGGCAAGCGGATTCCATCTCGAAGTTGGTGATATGACGGCCATTAAACTCGAAACTTTCGATTTTGGCGTTGAGGTCGGGATCGGCGAGTGGGAGGCGAAGTTGACGACCCTGAGGGGCGTAGAAGCCTACAGCGGCGATGGTGAAACCTCTCACCATATCGTCGCGGCCGATACGCTCCACGAGTTCGGGGTCGGCATCGACCACATAAGGAGTGGCGAGGGAATTGCGCCAGCCTACATGATGGCAGAAAGCCTTTTCGAACTCAAGGTCACAGACCCGATCACGATCGGCATAGAAATTGAGAATACCCTCTATGCCAATACCCTTCTCGGCGATGACATAATCACCGAGGTTGAGATCCTCCTGGAGGGCGCCTGAAGTACCGATACGCACGATATTGAGGGTGCGATGTTCAGGGCGCACGCGACGAGTGGCGAAATCGATATTGGCGAGGGCGTCGAGTTCGGTTACTACGATCTCGATATTGTCGGGACCGATGCCATGAGATATCGCCATGACAGGCTTGCCCTTATAAGAGCCTCCGATGGTATGAAACTCGCGAGAACTAACTTCAAAATCGATCGAATCGAACATCGAAGCGACGAGATCTACGCGACCGGGATCGCCGACGAAGATGATATTATCGCGAAGTTGGTCGGGGCGCACATGGATATGAAAAGCAGAGCCGTCATCATTGATGATGAGTTCGGATGCCGGTATAATTCTATCTTCCATAGATAAAAGAGAGTTTTGATATAATGTAAAGTCGACGCGAATATAGGCCGGTATCAGCAGAAAGAAAGCTGAGGTGAGGGGC
This sequence comes from Bacteroidales bacterium, assembly GCA_004553095.1. GTDB lineage: Bacteria > Bacteroidota > Bacteroidia > Bacteroidales > Muribaculaceae > Lepagella. Next base: position 2,626 of record SFMJ01000010.1, on the reverse strand, counting down.
TATGAGGCGCAGACGATACGTAAGGTTCGACATAAAAATTAAGTAGGCGGATAAGGTTGCAAACAATAACCAATCAGGCAACAATCCGACCCATCACCAAAGTTACAAAAAACAATTTACATTTAAAAATAAAACCGCCGAAAAATTTAGAGTGCATTCCTTCACTAAGAGAGATAGAAGATCTATTTAGAGCGCGTTCCTTAAATTTTGGGGGTCGTAGAAGACAAGGAAGGAATGTGACAGCATAGCGCAAAAAACTTCAAAGAACGCACTCTAAGAGTGATGAGGCGGTTTGTTTGGATGAAAATAAAATTGTAAATTTGTAGCAAAACAGAAAAAAATATGAAACTAAACTCTTTAATTACAATTATTTTAATAATGGGATTGGCATCTTGCTCAAACACGAAAACTGAAAATAGTATGGCAGAAAACAATGCATTGGAAGTTTTGAAAAGCCGCCGGTCGATAAGATCTTATCAAGACAAAATGCCGGAAAAAGAGTTGATAGCACAGATCGTGGAAGCCGGGACGTATGCACCTACCGGGATGGGGAAACAATCACCCATCATAGTGGCGGTGACCAACCGAGATACACGAGATCAGTTGGCAGAGATGAATGCCAAGATAATGGGAGTCAACACGGATCCCTTCTACGGGGCACCGGTAGTGTTGGTGGTGCTTGCAGATAAGCAATATCCGACCTATCTCTATGATGGGTCCTTGGTGATGGGCAACCTGATGAATGCGGCACAAGCCGTAGGGTTAGGGAGTTGCTGGATACACAGGGCAAAGGAAGTGTTTGAGACGCCGGAAGGGAAAGCTCTTTTGAAAGAATGGGGGATAGAAGGCGACTACGAAGGCATCGGCAACTGCATCATAGGCTATAGCGCGCAAGAGACTCCGCAAGCCAAGCCCCGGAAGCCGGACTATGTCCGTTACATCGAGTAAACCGGAAGCAAGATAAATCTCGCCTCCGATATCGGTTTTCTCAGATTCTTTTGCTAATTTTGCACCATCAGCACTTGCAACGACAGTAAGTTTTGGATTTACAAATTCTTTTGTTAACTTTGCAACTGGATAGGCCTCAAGCTCGCTATTAGGCGTACCCTCACCATTCGAAGTGCTTGGCGTTTTTTCGTCGAGCACTTCGATTGTTTGTACCTCATACGAGTGTATTCCATTATTTTCTTCATAACGACTATCCTCTCGCATTAATGTCATCACTCGATACTCTGCCCCATCGATTCTTGCCAAACCATAAAAACGGTGCATTAACGCATTAGGATTAACAGAACTATCACCTCGAGCACCATCAATTTTTATTCTATCTGGGTGCTCTTCAACTTCAATGCTATTGCCAATGATATTATCAAGGTGTTCTGCCAACGCAAGATGTGAACCTTTATTCACACTCTTACCTTGATGCTTTGCACTTAGCACTATACTTATAGTCCTTCCTGATATAGTATAATCAAACTTAACACCAAAATTGTCGTAATGCAAAGTCTTTGGCTCGCCATTCGGGGCATATTTGGCTTTTGCCGCTTCTATTGCTTGCCTGGTAGCCTCGGCAATATTCCCAGTATAACTTTATAGCCCTGATAGCCTCGTCGCGCTTCTCAAGATTGCCGGCATTCTTCGCAGCCTCTTCCACCTTCATGCGCGTGATAGCCTCGTCGAGTCCCTCATCTTCGCGAAATCTGATCAATTCTGAACTATCTTTGCCAATCTCTTGCTCTAATTCAAATAAATTTGGTATCTTTGCATCCGAAGAAAGGGATTCACCAGAGTACGTTACGGACGTAGGGAGTAGGGATTTTGTTATTTCCATAACTCGCTGGCTGATACCTTTCTTTTTTGATTTAAAGAAACCCTTGGAGCAGACTATCAAATGCTTTCTGCAACATCGCCTTGAACTTGCCCCAGAATGTAGCCTCTTCCGCATCCATGCGCTTGAAGCCATCTTCGCCAATGCGGTCAGCCAAGTCTGCACCATACTCCTCGGTTGCCTCTCGACGCATCTCGGCTCGTTTCTTCTCTGCCTCTGCGTGCGCTTCCGCCAAATCCTTTAAGTAATTAGCAGCCACATCTTCACCCTTGGTCTCATGCTCTTTGCGCTTGCGCTCCATAATCCGTTCTACCTCATTTTTGAAAATCTTATCGGTGCGTGAGTCTATCTCGGTGCGGATCTTGTCGTGCGACACCCCATACAATTCGTCGAGCGCGTTGTCAAGTTTCTCTTTCTCGGGGAAAAGCACGCGCAAACCATCATGCCCGACAATCTCATGAAGCACAGTACCCGCCACATCTGCCACATCCTTATGATTCGGCAAGATAACAACGATACCATCCTTCTCGCTCCAGAATCCCTTAGCACGACGCTGACGAACCGTCGGCAATGAAGCCGCCCCCTCCGCATCCGTAATAATCCGCACCGGAGTATTAAGCTCCGCCGAAAGCCGCTCCGCCTCAGCCTTCATATCTACCTGATTAGTCGAAGTCGGCTCAAAAGAATCCGCCTTCCGACTCTCGGCGAGAACTTTTTTGCCGGAATCATAGGATTTATCAACATTCTTTAGTATATTTGCAACTGGAATAGAATTGATTGTTGCCACAGCCATTTGAT
>SFMJ01000143.1 GCA_004553095.1 Bacteroidales bacterium | reverse complement strand
TAGTTTCTTTTCGATGCCGAAACGGAAAGATCGGGAGTATTCTCTGAGGAGTGACAGAGTGACTTGCTTTTGGGTAAGGTTGAAGACCTCCGACCACTGGGTGAAGCCGGTGGAACTTTGGTCGCCGTCGGGACCCTGCGACACAGACTCCAAGAGCCCCATCGCCTCATCGGGAGTCAGCGTATAGTGATGCTGCTTCATGCCATCGCGCAGCCCTAAGTAGCGATCCATGCCATGTTGCGACCGGTTGATGCCGTGGGGGGTATCAGCCATCGTGGGGGAGACATAGAAATTGGTGACATAACGAAGGGTATCCTCTCCACGCAGCACCTCCATCTTATCGGGATGCTGCTCCATATCGGCATTGGTATACTCGATGATGGCAAAATCGCCGGAGGCATCCGCCAAGAAGAGGTGATAACTTGCCGGCTCGGTGTCCATACACATATTAAACTCACGGAGCATCGCGATAGCCTCCTCTACCCTACTTGCCCGGTCGAGGATCATGCGCAAGGCGATGGTGGTGAATATTTTTCGTTTACCCGGCTCATGCTGGCGAGAGGGAAGGCCATCCAACTTGAGGACACTCACAGCGAGGCCATCTTCATTGATGCCATCCAAGAGAAGATAAGGGAGAGCCATCAGCATCGAGAGGTCCGACTTGTCATCGGTATAGAAGCCCTGCTTGTAATCTACGAAGAGCCCATCGACGAACGATACCGACTTCTTGCCACCCTTAGGAGCGGTGTGCACGACGATAGCCGGGATCATGATGCGATCATGAGTGCCGGGAGCGAAATGATTGAAATCGAAATTGCGCCCCATCAGGTAGTCGCCCGACTTCAGGTCGCGAGTGGCGAAGGCACTGCAACCGGCATCATAGATCAGCGGGAGGTCCTCGTGAGAGGGATTAGAGTCCATAAGGTGTCGGGCAACAAACATTTTGAGACGATCGACGCCGTCGATTTCAAAATCGATAGCCTCATCGAGCTTATAATCAACTGTATAGGTCATCTCATAGATGCGACCCTTATTACCCTCGAGGTCTACCAGAGAGTGGATCATAGCAAGTTTATCGTTGTCGGAGATCATAGATAACTGATGTTAGTCATCACAAAGTTAGCAAAAAATATTGAAACGAATCATCACTATACGCTCTTTTATTTGTTTTGCCAAATTTGACATTCATTTGTCATAATTTGGCATAACATTGTTTTATTGTATCTATCTGATAATATGGCAATTAAGAACTGTGCGATAATTCGGCGCGGAAATTGTAGGTGTATTAGTGCATGCGATTCGCTACCACCTGCGAGTGGAGCGAACCGAATGTGTGATAAGTTTGTTTTAGAAAAAATAAAAAAGTTAATATTATACTATGAACTTCAACAACTTTACAATCAAATCGCAAGAGGTGGTGCAGAAGGGTGTTGAGATCGCTCAGCAAGCGCATCAACAGCAGATCGAGCCACTCCACTTGCTCAAAGCGATCATCTCCGAGGGTGAAAGCATCGTGAACTTTCTCTTTCAGAAAGTCGGTGCGAACCTGAATAGCGCCAAGATTGCGATAGACAAGGAGATCGCTCAGCTTCCGAAAGTGACCGGAGGAGAAGTATTCTTGAGTAGAGAGTCAAACGAAGCTCTGCAGAAGAGTATCGACTTCTCCAAATCCCAAGGCGATGAGTATGTATCAGTGGAATCAATGCTGATGGGTATCTTCTTGACGAAGAACAGCGCATCGCAGATCCTTAAAGATTATGGTGTAACCGAGCATGGACTGAAGAGTGCCATCGCCGAACTCCGACAGGGCAATAATGTCAAGGAACAGAATGCCGAAGATAGTTATCAAGCCCTTAGCAAATATGCCATCAACTTGAACGACCGAGCTCGCAACGGCAAACTGGATCCTGTGATCGGACGAGATGATGAGATAAGACGAGTGCTTCAGATCTTGTCACGACGCACCAAGAACAATCCTATGCTGGTGGGTGAGCCGGGCACCGGTAAGACAGCCATCGCCGAGGGTTTGGCAATGCGTATCGTGCGCGGGGATGTGCCGGAGAATCTGAAATCAAAGCAGATCTTCTCACTCGACATGGGAGCCCTTGTGGCAGGTGCGAAATACAAAGGAGAATTCGAAGAGCGACTCAAAGCGATAGTCAACGAAGTGACCAAGAGCAATGGCGAGATCATCCTCTTCATCGATGAGATCCACACACTGGTGGGTGCCGGTAAGGGAGAGGGAGCCATGGATGCCGCCAACAGCTTGAAGCCGGCATTGGCACGAGGCGAACTTCGCGCCATCGGTGCGACGACTCTGGATGAATACCAGAAATATTTCGAGAAGGATAAGGCGTTGGAGCGTCGATTCCAGAAAGTGATGGTAGATGAGCCGGATGAGATGGCTGCCATCTCGATCCTTCGAGGACTTAAAGAGAGGTATGAGAACCACCACAAGGTACGTATCAAAGATGAGGCGATCATAGCAGCCGTACAGCTCTCGGAGCGCTATATCACCGACCGATTTCTCCCCGATAAGGCCATCGACCTTATCGACGAGGCAGCATCAAAGTTGCGTCTTGAGATGGACTCACAGCCTCAGGCACTTGATGAGGCATCGCGTAAGATCAAGCAATATGAGATCGAGCGAGAAGCTATCAAGCGCGAGAAAGATGAGACCAAGCTCAAAGAGATCGATGCCGAATTGGCCAACCTTCGCGACACCGAGAAGGCACTACGCGCCAAATGGAAAGCAGAGAAGAATGAGATTAACAAAATCCAGCAGAACAAGATCGACATCGAGCAGCTCAACTTTGAGGCCGAGCGTGCTGAGCGTGAGGGTGATTATGCCAAGGTGGCAGAGATCCGCTATTCACGCATCAAGCAGAAAGAGGATGAGAACAAAGCCATCCAGCTTCGACTCAAAGAATTGCAGGGCGACGGTGCGATGATCAAAGAGGAGGTTGATGCCGACGACATCGCCGACATCGTGAGTCGCTGGACCGGCATACCGGTCAAGAAGATGGCACAGAGCGAGAAAGAGAAATTGCTCCATCTCGAGGAGGAATTGCACAAGCGTGTCGTCGGACAGGAGGAGGCTATACATGCCGTGTCGGATGCCGTAAGGCGTTCGCGTGCCGGGCTGAATGACCCTCGTCGACCCATCGGCTCGTTCATCTTCTTGGGTACTACCGGTGTGGGTAAGACTGAACTTGCCAAAGCACTCGCCGAGTATATGTTCGATGATGAGAATATGATGACCCGTATCGACATGTCGGAGTATATGGAGAAGCATAGTGTGTCACGACTCGTCGGGGCGCCTCCGGGATATGTCGGTTATGAAGAGGGAGGACAGCTCACCGAGGCAGTAAGGCGCAAACCATATAGTGTAGTGCTCTTCGATGAGATCGAGAAGGCACATCCCGATGTGTTCAACATCCTCTTGCAGGTGCTCGATGATGGCCGACTCACCGACAACAAGGGGCGTATGGTCAACTTCAAGAACACCATCATCATCATGACCTCCAACATGGGTAGTGATATCATCCGTGAGCGATTCGAGGGGTATAACGACAAGGATCCTCGCGAACAGCAGGAGATCTTGGAGAAGACCCGTAATGAGGTGATCGAGAGGTTGAAGCAGATCATCCGACCCGAGTTCTTGAATCGAATTGATGAGACAGTGATGTTCACACCATTGGATCGCAAGGAGATATCGGCGATCGTCAAATTGCAGATCGACAATGTCAAGAAGATGCTTGCGTCGAACGGCATAGACTTCAGTGTAACGCCGGCAGCGCTTGAGATCTTGGCGAAAGAGGGATATGATCCCGAATTCGGAGCACGACCTGTGAAGCGAACGATCCAGCGTATGGTGCTCAATCAGCTCTCGAAAGACATCATCGAGCAGAAGATCGACCGCGACCACCCCATAGTGATCGACGCCGCCCAAGGCTCCTTGGTCTTCCGCAACTAAGACACAGACTTACTGACATAAAAGAGA
>SFMJ01000009.1 GCA_004553095.1 Bacteroidales bacterium | reverse complement strand
GTGATGAAACTCGTGGCAGGTATCTTCAATCCGAAAGTGCTTGATGATATGGTGGAGCCGGTGGAAACTACAACGCCTGAAAACAACCTTAACGATAACTTCGACAACGAACGCTTCCAGGAAATGTGGAACGAGATAAACAATAAGTATGTCTATACCGTGCACTACGACAGCAACGAACTTATAGAGAAAGTTGTTGCAGCCCTGCGAGCAAAACTCACTGTTACAAAGTTGCAGTATGTGAAGGTTACAGGCACACAGGATAGCGACAAGGTTACGGAATTTGGCAACACAAAAACCACTACAAGCGAACTCTCCGACGTAAGCACTTCAAACGTGCCTTACGACCTCGTGGGCGACATCGCTCGCGGTGCAAGGCTCACACGCCGCTCGGTGGTGAAGATACTGCAAGGCATCGACAATAAAATCCTATTGTTCAAAAACAACCCGGAAGAATTTATCCGCAACGTGGTTAAGACTATTCGTGAGCAAAAGGCAACGATGATTGTGGAGCATATTTCCTACAACCGTATTGCCGGCAAGTACGACAGCAGCATCTTCGTGCCTGAGCGTAAACTCAACATCAACAAGGTGATTGAAGCACAGAAGCACATAACTCCATACATTGCTTTCGACAGCGACGGCGAGCGACAATTTGCAGAGGCTCTTGAAGGTGCTACTGAGGTGCAGGTTTATGCCAAGTTACCACGCAAGCTGAAAATTCCTACGCCTGTTGGCAACTATGCTCCTGACTGGGCGATTGTGTTCAACGACGGTACTGTGCGGCACGTTTTCTTCGTGGCAGAAACCAAAGGTTCGCTTGACGGAATGGAACTGCGAGGAGTGGAAAAAGCCAAGACAGAATGTGCAAAAAAACTGTTCAACCGCATATCGACCTCGAAAGTGAGATACGGCGTAGTAGATAAGTTTGAAAATCTTTACAACCTGATAAATGGTATAGATTAGGGGCATTCCGGCATAATGAGAGCGGGCGAAGCAACCATGGCTTCGCCCGCTCTTTTGATTTGTTGTGTTTATTCTTATCTTACGATGACTTTGGCTGTGTTGCCGGCGGCTCTTACTACGTATACGCCGGGGGCTACGTCGATCGATGCGTTGCCATAGCTCTTGGCTACGTTCTTCCCATCGAGTGTGTATACCTCAACGAGGCCTTCGCAATTCTTCACGCAAATGCTGTGCCCCTGTGCATAGATGCGAGTCTGCTCAAGAGTGTCAAGAGTTACATCCTCTACGCCGGTGATGTCGGTGGTGGTCACTACGGCATAGCATCCTTTGGACACTGTAACTGTCTTGGCAGCTGCATCGAATGTCGGATTCGAGTCGTGGCTCTTCGATGCGATATGATAAGCACCATTGTTGTCGCTCTTGAAGGGAACAGTCAGAGTCAGATCATCGCCCGATGTGTTGGGATTGATCACTACATAAAGTTCCTTATTGCCGGCAGTAGTGTTGATATATCTGCCGGTGGCCCATGCAGAGAGGTTGAGCGAATAGTCGGCATCTGCCGCGAAGAGTTCGGGATTCTCCAAGCGGATGGTGATCAGCTCACGATAGCACTGATAGAGAGCGGCATTGTCAGGATCGTTGAGGGCATTCCAGTTGACGATCTTCGGGCTGGTGTCATTACCGCCTTTCGCATCCTTGGTGTTCTGGTCGTTGCCAAGTTCGGAGAATTGCCATATCATGTGCGCTCCGGGCACGAGGATCATCTGTGCGGCAGCCGAGCCGAGACGTTGCATACATACCTTATGATCATTCTTCACGGCGGATACGCCCCACTTGATCTGCTTATAGCCCATGCGTTGCTCGTCATGGCTTTCGAGATAAGCCACAGTGCTGCCTGCAGTGCGGCTATCCTTCACTGCCCACATTCTGTTGAGGTTGGACTCAGAGCTATAGCCCATGGCAAACTGACAACCGGCATTGTTGACATTAGCCCAGTTCATTTCGCCATCTTGAGCCATCTCATTCTCCTCCTTAGATCCGGCGAGGTTCTCATTGATGAAATATGCATCGGGGTTGACTGTGCGCATTGCGTCGTGGATTTTCTTCATACGAGCCACGCGGCTGGCGTTGTAAGCCTCAGTGCCGCTGCCATAAGAATCGTTATCGCCAAGACCCTTAACCAGGTCGAAACGATAGCCATCGATATGATACTCGCTGATCCAGAACTTCACCATGTCGAGCCATTGCTGCATCACGAGCGGATTGTCCTGATTCCAGTCATTGAGCACGCTATAGGCGTGGGGTGCTGTCTTATTATAGAATGGATTGCTCGAGATGGGATACATCTTATACCAGGGGTGAAGTCCATCCGACTGGTTGAGCACTACGTCGAGCACGACAGCCATGCCGAGTTGGTGAGCACGGTCGATGAACTCCTTATAATCCTGAGGAGTACCGTATGCCTTGTCGGTAGCGAAATAGAAGTTGGGATTGTAACCCCAAGAGTTATTGCCGTTGAACTCGCTGATAGGCATCAACTCGATGGCGTTGACACCAAGATCCTTGAGATAGCCGAGCTTCTCAATGGCTTGGCGCACGGTGCCGTTGCCTTTAGATTCGCCTTCGGTGCCGGTGAAATCGCGGAATAGCATTTCATAGATGATAAGATCTTCTTTGGGTGCTGCGGTGAAGCCGCTGTCTTGCCAATCATAGTCCAAGAGGTTGTCGCCATACCACGCCACAAGTGTATTGTTAGGCACTTTCCCCTCCGGATATGCAGGCATGTCGGGATATACTTCAGAAGTGATATAGCGGTCGTTGTAGGGGTCGAGCACAAGTCGTGCATAAGGATCGCCTACGGCTGTCGAGCCATCCACCATGTAATAATAGCCGAATGTCGAGCCGGTCTCCGATGCGGGGATATTCACCTTGAAATATCTCAAGTCATAGCCATCCTTGCTTTCGTCTACATAATCCATCACATAGTTCTCTTTGGGCATATAGCCATTCCACGAACCGACGACTATGACGCTGCTCTTGCCGGGGGCGGCGAGACAGAATGTGTAAGTGCCATCGCTATTCTTGGTGACACCCATTGGGGGTATGCTTGTGTCGCCGGCAGCCTGTGAATCTCTGGGATAGAGGATAGTCATGGTGCGTGAGATGGTCTGACCATCGGCGGTGGCTGTAGCCTTCACCTCGTAGGTGCCGACACCGGGGAAGGTATAGACACTCTGGAGCGAAGTAGCCTGCTCTACAGATGCTATCTGTGTGTCATTCACCGACAGCGTGATGTCGGCTGTGGCTGTGGTGGCGACTGAAAAACGCAATGAGGGGCGTGATGCTCCGACGATCGTAGCGTTCGATGAGTTGGTGAGTGTCAGCTGGAAGCCACTCTCCACCACATCGACATAGATGTCCGAACCATCAGCCTCTTTACCCTCCTTGGTCCCCTTGGAGGTGCGGAATACGAAGCAGAGTCTCAACACTGTCTCATCCTCTGCCACACCATAAAATTCGCGGATATTCCCTATGTCGAGTTTCCATAGGTCTTCGCTTACGTATGATAGAAGATACTTAGGGAGATCGACATTCCAAGAGGGAGCATATTTCCAGTCGGTCACGATGCCATCGCCGTCGATCACTTTTACACCGGTGTGGGCATACACCTTTGTATCTGATGAGAGCCCCATCATCCCTTTATTGCCTTGGTCTGCATGGAAATAGACCACTACATTCTCAGAATCCTCTTGCAGCGGCGTCGGTTCGGTGGTGACCACCTGTGCGCGCAGCGAGGGCACTAATGCCACGATGCTGAGAATCGCAAGTAATATTGTTTTCTTCATAAGGTTAACTGTTTTGTTATTATATTTATTATTTGTTCGAAAATATCTAATTGATTCATCCTCAGATGATCAGCTTTTGTATTTAATCTTCATCCTCATCCGGGGGAATATAGGTGAGGCGCTTCATCTCCTGATATTCTTCCCATTCGGGGTCGGACTGAGCCTCGATCTCGAAGGGAATAGTCTCTTCTATAGGCTCCAATGCCCGATTGAAGATCTTGCCGAAGATGGGTAGACTCGTGGTGTAGAAGAGCCAATCGCGGCATCCTTCGCCGGTGAAGATCGCCACCATATATGCCGCATTGTCCTTGTGAAATGTCTCTTCCAAGGCATCATTGACCCTCCCCATAAGTTCGGCGTCGATTTCATCGGGATATCCCTCCGAATTGGCATTATATCTCCAACTCACCTTCACCAGAAAGACATGACGCCCCTTGGCGATAATGCGGTCCATCTCATCGCGACCACTCACCATCACCGTCTTGCCATGTTCTCCCTGCATCGGTGCGCTCCACCATCGTTCTGCCATATTTCTTCTTGTTAGGGTTATTTCTTCTTGTTGCTTTTATTGTTCTTCTGATTTCTCTTATTGCCGGGGGTTGCCTCCACCTTCTTGCGGCGCGACACCTCCGCCAGGATGGGCACTTCGAGCACCGGAGTGTCGAAATACATACCACACTGATAATGATGTGCCTTGGCAAATCGGCTGATGTCGATCTTGCGAGATACGCTCAGCGGGGTCTTCACTTCGAACGACTTATCCTTCTTATAGACCATAGCCTGCAATACGACACGCTCGAGCAGTTCGATCGATTGCATGGTATAGCCCCCCAATTCCACTATCTCATTGGGGGCGGCTTCCCCACTTGCTGCCACTATCCAGCCATCCCCCTCGCGACGTAGCAGCTGATAGATCATAAAATAGTTGGAGTCATTGACCAAGAGTGCGGTGAGGGTGGTGTCGGAAAGTCGCTTGATATTGGCAGGCTCGAATGCCAACAGGATGGTCATATCGTCGCCATATTCCGTCTCTTCGATTGGAAATTCCTCCTCCTCTTGCATGGCCCTGAGATCTGCCAATGTCAGGGGCTCGTCGGCCGACTCTTCCTCCGGTTCGCTACGTTCCGAAGTGCGCCCTACATCGAAGGCCTTCTGGTCGAACACTTTATTGCCGGGCCCCGACGGCTTATGTCCCGCCGGAAGCACCACCACCAATTCGCGAACATGGACCGGTGTCTCGAATCCATCATCGTCGACGTATGCTATCTGCCCCTCGACTCGGATCACTTTCCCTCCACCCACGTCGTTTAGATATCTCACTGTGTCGCCAGGTTTGACCATATTGCTTTACTCCTCTATTTTATGCTTTTATATTATATCTTTCTGTTTTACTATCTTTGCTGAATATTTTCTTTTGACCGATCTGAGATTATATTGTCGAAGGTTACTCCTCTCTGTCGCCATCGCTATCCTCCGGCTCTTCATCGTGATGACTTTCGTAGGCATCTACGATGCGTTGCACTAAGGGGTGGCGCACGATATCCTTCTTCTCATACTCGATCACGCCGATCCCTTTGACACCCTTCAAGATGCGAAGGGCATTGAGCAGGCCGCTGCGTGTGGCTCGCGGCAGGTCTATCTGCGTTACGTCGCCTGTCACCACCATCTTCGAGTTCATGCCCAGACGTGTGAGAAACATCTTCATCTGCTGCACTGTCGTGTTCTGAGCCTCATCCAGGATGATCACTGCATCATTGAGCGTTCTCCCTCGCATGAATGCCAACGGGGCTATTTGGATCGTGCCGGCATCCATATATTCTTTAAGCTTCAGCGCCGGAACCATATCCTCCAAAGCATCATAGAGGGGCTGAAGATAGGGATCGATCTTCTCCTTCATGTCTCCGGGCAAGAAACCGAGTTTCTCTCCCGCCTCTACTGCCGGACGAGAAAGGATCAACTTGCGAATCTCCTTATTCTTCAATGCTCTCACTGCCAGAGCTATAGCTATGTAGGTTTTCCCCGTGCCGGCAGGACCTAAAGCGAAGGTCAGATCATTCTCGTTGAAGCTTTTCACCATCCGCCCTTGATTGGCATTGCGCGCCGATATGGGCCTGCCGTTCTGACCATAGATGATCACTCCGTCGCCATCCTTGCGCACCGGGGCATCCCCGCGGATGATGTCGATGATAGCATCTTCATCAAGCTTATTGTATTTGGCGGCATAAGCCTCAATCTCTTTTACTTTCTTCTCGAATTGTGCCGTCTCGCTCTCTTCGCCGATCACCTTGATCACATTGCCGCGTGCCGCCACTCGCAACTTGGGAAACAAATTGCGTATCAACGAGATATTGGCATTGTTGGTGCCATAAAAGGTCTGTGGGTCTATGCCATCGATTATGATAATACGTTCGATCATTCTCTTTCTGTTGTATCCCCTGATTTAATTTTTTAGATCGCCCTCTAACCTACACTTCCCTCCAATGAGATCTGTAAAAGTTTTTGAGCCTCTACGGCAAATTCCATAGGGAGCTTGTTCATCACTTCGCGAGTGTAGCCGCCGACGATCAGAGCCACAGCCTCTTCGGTGGGGATGCCACGTTGGCGGCAGTAGAAGAGTTGCTCTTCGTTGATCTTGGAGGTGGTGGCCTCATGCTCTACGGTCGAGGTCTCGTTGCCCACTTCGATATATGGGAATGTGTGGGCACCACATTTGTCGCCCATCAGCAGGGAGTCGCACTGCGTGTAATTGCGGCTGTTGACAGCCCCGGGGGCTATCTTCACCAGTCCGCGATAACTATTCTGCGAGCGACCTGCCGAGATGCCCTTGCTCACGATCGTGCTTCGGGTGTCTCGTCCGATATGGATCATCTTTGTGCCCGTGTCGGCTTGCTGATAGTTGTTGGTCATCGCCACGTTGTAGAATTCGCCGATGCTCTCATCTCCTTTCAGTATGCAGCCGGGATATTTCCAGGTGATGGCCGAGCCGGTCTCAACCTGTGTCCAAGAGAGTTTCGAGCGATAGCCGCGGCAGAGGCCTCGCTTGGTCACCAAGTTGTAGACACCGCCACGTCCTTGGCTGTCGCCGGCATACCAGTTTTGCACCGTAGAATATTTCACCTCGGCTCTCTCCTCGACGATGATCTCTACGACGGCGGCATGCAGCTGGTTCTCGTCGCGCATCGGGGCGGTGCATCCCTCCAGATAACTTACGTATGAGTCGTCGTCAGCCACGATCAGCGTGCGCTCGAATTGCCCCGTGCCCGAGGCGTTGATGCGGAAGTAGGTGCTCAGCTCCATCGGGCATCTCACCCCCTTGGGTATGTAGACGAACGAGCCGTCGGAGAATACTGCCGCATTGAGCGCTGCGTAGTAATTGTCGCGATAGCCTACCACCTGCCCAAGGTATTTCTTCACCAAGTCGGGATGCTCTCTTACAGCCTCCGACATGGAGCAGAAGATCACACCAAGTTCGGCGAGTTTCTCCTTATGTGTGGTCTTGACACTCACCGAGTCGAGAACGGCGTCGACTGCCACTCCCGCCAGATGCTTCTGCTCTTCGAGAGAGATGCCGAGCTTGTTGAAGGTCTTTACCAATTCCGGATCCACCTCATCCATGCTCTTTTTCAGCTCCTTCTTCTTGGGTGCCGCATAGTAGCTGATCGATTGATAGTCGATGTCGGGTATATTAAGATGTCCCCAGGTCGGAGGGGTGAGCGTCTGCCAATAGCGATAGGCTTTCAGACGATATTCCAACAGCCACTCAGGCTCTTGCTTGAGCGACGATATCTGTCGGATTACATCCTCATTGAGACCGGGAGGCACTATCTCTGTCTCGATATCGGATGTAAACCCATATTTATATTCCGAATTTGCAGCCTCTTCGATCACGCGGTTCGAACGCTCTGCTGCTTTCTCCTGATTTTCTTTCACTTTTTTCGGTATTTTTGCGCCCGTTCAGAACTAATTTCATCCCGGACATTTTGACAATAGTCTCCAAATATGCAAAAATACAAAAAAAAAGTGCAATTTAAAAGCAAAAAAGGATTTTCCTCGTTATAACGCGCTCTTAGAGCATTTTCTTGATGGTGTAGAGGAGTTTGTAGTAGATGGCACGGGGGAGTGGACCATAGCCTAAGTCGCGGAGCATTTCTTTATTTTTTCCTTGATAGAAGTTCAGCACTTTGTCAAGTTTGATCTTGTGGAAGAGTGTGCGGCGTGTTGTTTCGCATGAGCAGACATTATTGCCATGTTGGCGATAGAGGATGGTGGCCTCTTTAAGATTGTCGACCACACCATATTTAGCCACCTTGAGTCCGATCCATTGGTCGTGCATAAAGGCACGCGGGTCGAGGGGGAGGGAGAGTCGGCGAGCCTCTTGATTGATCATCATGGTGCAGCCGGTGAAGGCATTGCATATCGGTGTGAAGCGAAAGTCTTTGCTAAGATCAGGCTTCATCCCTTGCCAACCCCAGAAGGAGTCGTAGATGGTGTTGAGATCGCGATCGACTATCCGCAAATCGGTGTGGATCATCACCCCCTTGCCGGGATGCTTGCGCTCTGTCTCCTTCATCTTTGCCAGTGTGTGCTCCACTTTGAAGGGTAACCATACATCATCTTGGTCGCAAAACATATAATAGTCAACATCTTCCACCATCTCAAGCATCTTCATAAAGGAGTCTTTAGCTCCGAGATGTGGCTCTTTATCTTTGAGGATGACTATCTTACCGGGATGGCGCTCGGCATATTTTGCCACGATATCCATCGTGCCGTCGGTCGATCCGTCATCACCGACATAAAGAGTGAAATCCGAATAGGTCTGCGCCAAGAGGCTCTCGATCTGCTCGGTGATAAATTTCTCTCCATTATATGTCGCCATCAATATCGCTATTCCCATATCATTATGTTTTATGAATCTCTTGCCTGTCTGCGCACCGGAACTATCTGCGCCAGAACCCGGGTGTGAACAAGACGAGGAATGTGAAGATCTCGAGACGCCCCATCAGCATCATGCCGATCAAGGTCCATTTCACTCCGACCGGGAAGACTGCGTATGAGCCTTCCACTCCGGTGACTCCATAGCCCAGTCCGTTACATCCCATCGCCGAGAATGAAGCAAACAGCGAATCGGAAAGACTATATCCCGCCATCGTAATGATGCCGGTAGAGATCAAGATGATTATAAAATAGCCTGCCACGAAGGCTGATACTCGGGTCAACAGGCTGTTGTTCAGGGCACTCCCATTGAGTTTTACAACGTGAGTACGGCGGGGGAAAGCGGTGATACTCACCTCATTGCGCAAGTTCTGCCAGAGCACTATGGCTCGATCCACTTTCATGCCTCCGGTGGTCGAACCGGCGCACGCTCCGATACACATCAACAGGATCGTGGCAATCAGTGTAAAGGGCCCCCACTGTTCCACGCCGGGTGCCCCAAAACCGGTGCTCGTGATGGCTGCGATCACATGGAAAAGTTGATGTAACGGCAGATATGGTTGATCAGCCACCTCCCCATTGATCAGAGTCGAAATCCACACCAAGATGAATAGCCCAAAGATTATCCCGGTGTATACTCTCACCACGGTGTTATTATAGAATGCCTTGAAATTGCCCTTGCCTACGTTAAAGAGAATCAGAAAGTTCAAGCCCGCCAAATACATCACAATGATAAGCACCACTTCGACATATCGGGAATCCCAATACTGGATGCCGGCATTGTGGGTCACAAAGCCTCCGGTGGCTATCGCCGACATAGTCTGACACACACTGTCGAATAAATCCATCGGGCCGATCCACAACAAGAAGATGGAGACAAGTGTGATAGTGATGTAGACGCCCCAGATCGACCATGCCGTCTGCTGGATGCGAGGATGTAATTTGCTGTGTAACACGCCGGTGGCTTCGGCATTAAACATAGATATGCCCGCCGATTTGTTCAATTCCGGCATCACGGCAAGCAGCAATAATATTATGCCCAAGCCTCCGATCCACTGTGTGAATGCTCGCCAGAACAAAATGCCATGCGACATCTTTTCAACATCTCGTATCACACTGGCACCCGTCGTGGTAAATCCCGATATTATCTCAAATACCGCATCTGTGAGGTTCAGAGGATTCTCGCATGTCATCATCGGGATGATGCCGATCATCCCATAAAAAATCCAAATGAATGATGTGATGATGAAACCCTCTCGAGCGCGTATTGACTCTCGCTTATGACGAGTGGTAAACATCAATATCCCACCTATAGCCACCGATGCCAATATAGCGATAAAAAAGGATATCCAATCATGTTCCCCATAAATGATGCTGACTATCATCGGTAGTAATAAGATGATGCCATTCATCATCACAAGTTGACCCATTATATAGGTCATGGCTCCTATGCGTAGGGATGTCTTTATTGTCATTTCTTTATCCTTTCTCGTTCTCTATATTAACGGAGTTATCACGTTTTATTATCTAAAGAACTTATTGACCTTGGATAGCGAGCCGGTGAGGAAGAACACCATTACGCGGTCGCCCGGCTGGATATGTGTGCGACCCTCTACGAGCATACCCTTGCCATCTCTTACGAGTCCGGCTATCGTAATGCCTTGTGGCAGTGATAGTTCGCAGATCGGCTTGGATACGATCTTCGAGCCGGCTGTGGCTGTGATGCCGGTCACTTCCGCCTTGTCGGTGGCAAGACATTGGGTCGATGCCCCGTTCGACTGCAAAAGAAGGTTGATCACCATGCTGGCATTCAGTTGCTTCTTGTTGACTATCTTATTGATAGAGAGGCTCTCTGCCTCTTCCATATATTCGAACTGTTCGATGCGTGCCAAGGTCTTGCGCACTCCATGTTCTCGCGCCACCATGCATGCCACGATATTTGCCTCCGAACTGCCGGTCAGCGCTAAGAATACATCGCAGTTGGAGATCCCCTCCTCTTTCATTGTCACGATGTCGCTCGACTTGGCTGTCACGATCACTGCCTCGGGGAATTTACATGCCATCTCGCGGCATCGTTCCTTGTCCGGGTCGATCACCGTGATCGAGGGTGAGATCGAATCGTCGGCTCGTAAGAGTTCCAATAAGTTCTCGGTTACGCGTCCCGCTCCGGTGATCATAATGTTGCTCGGCTTCACAAATTCACAGGAGAACATCTTGCGGACTCTCACCATATCGTCGGATAGGGCAGAGGTATAAAGCGTGTCGCCTGCCTTGATCATGTCATCGCCTCGAGGGATGATGACTCGATCGCCTCGCTTGATGGTCGAGACGTGGAAGTAGCGCGGATCTTGATTCGAACTGATGTCGCGAAGTGTCTTCCCCTCCAGGGGATTGCCCGGCTCGACTCTGATGCCTGCCACCACCAGCTCTCCCTTATGGAGCATTATCATCTCCGACGCCCAATTCTCTTTGATGAATCCGACGATCGTGTCTGCCACCGAGAGCTCCGGACAAATGGTCATGTCGATGCCGAGTCGTCGCAGCATAGCCTGAATCTCCGGCTCTGAGTATTCCGGGTCATCTACGCGTGCTACACACTTCTTGGCCCCCAACTGTGCTGCAAATTCGCATGCCACGATATTGGCATTGTCGTCCGGCGTCACTGCTACAAAGATGTCGGCATCGCCGGCACCGAACTCTTCCAGGTCGCGTACGCTGGTGGGCTGGCCAAGGGCGGTCAGAAAGTTATGGCTTGCATCCAATTCTTGCAACCGCTCCGGATTACTACCCATCAAGACCACATCCTGATCTTCGACAGATAGCATCGCCGCAAGGTGCATCCCCGTCTCTCCATCTCCTGCTATCAATATTCTCATCTTGATATCTCTTTATCTCTCTTTATCTTCTCGTTGATTTTCTTCGCTTCCCCTCTTCTCTATCCTATGCTCTTAATCTTTTTATTTGTCGGGCTGCCATCGGTTGATGATTTCTGCCACACGTCGAGCATCATCCTCCTCCATCACCGGAGAGATTGGCAGTGAAAGCTCGCGTGCGTGGATCATCTCTGTGATCGGCATCTTCGTTTTCGCCAATTCGCTATCTTCATAGCACTCCTGACAGTGAGGCGCTATCGGATAGTGGATAAGTGTTTCCACCCCATTGTCGGCAAGAAATTTCTGCATTTCATCGCGTTTTTCGCTCAATATGGGGAAGATATGGAACACATGACTGTCCCAATTTTCGATTTTGGGCAGTGTGACTCGATTATTCTCGATTTCATCGAGATAAATGCGTGCTATCCGGCGTCTTCGTTCGTTCTCTTCATCAAGATAACGAAGTTTGACGCGGAGTATAGCCGCCTGGATCTCATCGAGGCGCGAGTTGCGTCCTCGGTATTTGAACACATACTTGCGCGAGGAGCCATAGTTGGCGATCTGACGGATCGCTTCTGCCAGCTGATCGTCGTCGGTGGTGACAGCTCCGGCATCGCCGAGTGCCCCCAAATTCTTGCCGGGATAGAAACTATGCCCCGCCGCCAAGCCAAGACTGCCCGTAAGGCGATCGCCATATCGGCAACCTTGTGCCTGGGCATTGTCTTCAAAGAGCAATAGCCCGTGGCGTTGACATGACTCTTCCATCTTCTTGTCGTATGAGCATCGACCATATAGATGGACTGTCATAAGTCCCTTCACCTCGGGAGTGATCATTTTCTCGATCAAATCGGTATTTATCTCGAGTGTGTCGAGACTTGGCTCCACACCGATCGGGGTCAATCCGGTTTCGCTGATCGCCAAGTAGGTGGCGATGAATGTATGTGCCGGCACCAGTATCTTATCGCCCGGCTGCAGTCGTCCAAGTTCGATCATGGCGCGCAAGATAAGTGTGAGGGCATCGAGTCCGTTGCCACACCCTATGGCATGCTTCGTGCCGATATAGGCGGCATACTCCTGCTCGAATCGTTCCACCTCCTCGCCTTGGAGATAGCGACCCGACCTCACTACCTTGGTCACAGCATCTTCGATCTCTGCGCCATGACGCTCGGTGACTCTCTTCAGATCGAGAAATTTTATCATTACTATGAGATTAATACTTCCAATATATAGGTGGCTGCTCCTGCCAGATAGCCCAATAGAGCCGGGATAGTGAATTTCTTCAAGTACCAGCCGAAATTGATCTTCTCCAAGCCCATCGCGATAACACCGGCTGCCGATCCGATGATCAGCAGGCTACCACCCACACCGGCACAGTAGCTCAAGAACTCCCAGAAGATGCCATCTTGCATAAAGTAGGCGGCATGGCCCACTGCCGACGGGTCGGAAAGTGGATACATACCCATGACACCTGCCACTAAGGGCACATTGTCGAAGATCGATGACATCATACAGCCATGCTGCGATGGCTGCCAAGACGCCCGTGGCTTGAAGCACTGCCACTGCCAGCAGGATGCCTAAGAAGAAGAGGATCGAGGGCATATCGATTCGCGACACTACGTAGGGCAAACGGTGCTGCTTACGGCGCTCGATGCGCTTGCCATTGTAGAAGATGTCGGTATATAGCCACAATGCTCCCAACACGAAGAGCATTCCGACGAAGGGGGGCAAGTGGGTGATACTCTTGAACACCGGAACGAATAGCAGTCCGAATACGCCGATACATAATATCGTGGTGCGCTCGGCATTCGACATGCCATGCGTCTGGTCGGGCATATCCTGTTTGGGTGCCGGTAGTGTCCCCTTAAGATTCCTGCTCACTATGAGCAGTGGCACAATCGTTGCCACCAATGAGGGTAGCAGCACACGCTCGATCAGAGCAAGTGCCGTAACATTCCCTTTGACCCAGAGCATGATGGTGGTGATATCACCGATCGGGCTCCATGCACCCCCCGTGTTCGCCGAGATCACTACCATGCCGGCATATAGCCATCGCTCTCTCTTATCTTCGACTATCTTTCGGAGCACCAACAACATTACGATCGTAGTGGTCATATTGTCGAGCACTGCCGAGAAGATGAAAGTCACACCGCAGATCACCCATAATAATAATTTCTTATTGCGCGTGTGGATGTGTTGTGTTATTACCGTAAATCCTCCATGAATGTCGACCAGTTCGACGATCGTCATCGCCCCTATCAGGAAGAATAGCGTCTGCGTCACATCGCCGAGCGATTCCACCAGTTTGATGTCGGTGACGTATGACAATGCCTGCTTGTGAAGGCTCTCATTAGCCACCAATGGATGAGAATCCACGTATGCTTTAAGTCCCTCTCCATCCAATAGGGGAACGATATACTCCGCTCCCATCGCGTAAATCACCCACATCAACATGCCAAGCATCAAGGCGGTCGCTGTCTTGTCCACCCTCAGCGGATGCTCCAATGCTATGGCGAGGTAACCTACGAAAAATAAAATTACTAATGCGGTAATCATGGTTCGATTTAGATTTGTTTTTCTTCGATTTTATCGTGTTTTTTTGTGTTTATGGCTCGACTTATAGTATGTGATAACACGCACCCCTCGGGGTGCGTGCAGGTTATTTCTTTTTCTTCTTCTTTGATTTAGACTTCGAACTCTTCTTGGAGGTCGATTCCCCTTTGCTTGGCAATTTTAACTTGTCGCCCGGATGAAGTTCGTCTCCCTTGAGCCCGTTGGCTTTCTTAAGCGCTGACACGGTTGTGCCATATTTCTTGGCGATGGTGGAGAGGTTTTCGCCACTCTTTACGTTGTGGTTTGTAGGAGCCTTCTTTTCTTTTTTCTTGCTTTTTTTATCCTTTTTCTTGGAAGAAGAGGCAGTGGTGTCACTCTTTTTCTTCTTATTATTGTTGCCGGATGTTTGAGCAGTGTTGGTTTTCGAAGTGTAAGCCTCTTGCTTGGATGGAGCCACAGTCTTTGCGCCCGAAGCATCGGCAATCTCACGCGAGGTGGTGATGCGGAGCATTTGTCCGGTGCGCACAGAGTTGCGAGTCAGGTTGTTCCAACCCTTGATGTCATCGACGCTGACTTGATATTTAGTGGCGATGGAGGAGAGTGTTTCACCCGGTTCGACCTTGTGAGATACGGTCTTGGTGGCTCCGCTCGATGCCTTCCTTACAGTGGGCGTTGGGGTGGTGGGTGCAGCCTCGATGGGTGTGTCGTCAGTGGCGGGCTCATTGTCATAGATTGAGGTCTCTTCCACCATAGCGATGTTGCCATCGTCAGGTTGATTGCCCGGCACGGCATCTGTGCGCTGTGCATAGAGTTCGGCTTCATAGCCCAAGATCTCATCTTCACTCATGATATATGCTTGGACCTGCTGGGAGGGAAGCACTAAGGTGTAGGCATGGTCGCTATTGCCGGGGATGATATCGGCTCTAAATTGCGGGTTGAGAACACGAAGTTCATCCACCGGAATGTCGAGCACCTTGGATATCTGGTTGAAGTGCACACGGCGTGAGATCTTCAGGGTGTCGGTGATCAGTGGCTTGGTGGCGAGCACAGGGCTGATATTGTGATAGGGATAATAGTTCATCACGTAGTTAGCGGCGATGAACATAGGCACATATCCGCGAGTCTCGGCGGGCAGATAATTATAGATCGACCAGAAGTCGTGAGAGGCGAGGTCGCCACCGGCGCGACGTAGTGCCTTATTGACAGTGCCGGGACCGCAGTTGTAGGCAGCAATAGCCAGCGACCAGTCGCCGTAGGTGTTGTATAGGTCTTTCAAAAGTTGGGCTGCTTTGGCTGAGGATACGTATGGGTCGCGACGCTCATCGACCAGAGATGATATCTCCATGTCAAGTCCCCGACCTGCTGCCAAGGTAAACTGCCATAGACCGCTTGCCCCATGCTTGGAGACGGCATTCGGGTTGAGCGCCGATTCGATCACCGGCAGATATTTCAACTCCAATGGCAGACCATTCTCTTCGAGTGCCTGCTCGAAGATCGGCGTATAGTAGATGCTCAACCCCAACAACACCGGCACTGTCGACCGTCCCCGTTTGGTGTATCGCTCGATATAACTCTTCACAATCTGATTGAAGGGCATCTCGATCACTGTGTTCAGACGTGAAAGTCGCTCTCTGATCACTTCGTCAGAGGCTTCGACATCGCTTTGTGTCTTGTAGCGGTCGTCGGTGGCAGTATAGTTCTTCAGATACCACCCTTCGAGCATCTTCTGAGTGTCTATTTCGTAACTCTCGGGATAGATGATATCGGAGTCGGTAATCTCGCTCTTAAGGTCGAGCACAGTCTTTGCCTTGTCGGCATTCATCTCTAATGCCGGCACCAGCGCCATTATCGCCGCCGCTGCTATGGTTATGAGTTTTCTTTTCATGTCGTTATGATGTGTAGAGAGTTTGCTTTTAATAGATGAGTAGAGAGTTAGAATGTTAGTGCCCAATTCAGTCCGATGGCGGGCTTGCCGCTTCGTCCCGGTTGTTGCATCAGCGTTGGCGCCCAGTCGACCGAGAGGTCGGGCGAGACGTCAAAGTGGGTCAAAGATGCATCGACGTATGCATCAAGCATGCAGAGGGCGTAGAGTGCCACCATGCCGATGATGCACATGTCGCGATATCTTCGTGCCTGGTCTTTGCGGCTTTTGAACACTCGCTCCAACCAGCTGTGGTCCAGACTCTCTTCCGTCGTGGTGGGCGGAAAGAAGTCCATATATGAGCAGGTCGACGGGTCGTTGTCGAGCAGGTCACTATATCCTTGCATATAGTCTTTATACTGACCGTTGTTCCAGCTCGTGGCGTAAGCCAGCCCCATGAATCCTCCGATCACTATGGGGAGCTTCCAGTAGCGTCTGTTGTATATTTGGCCGAGTCCCGGACATAGCGCCGAGAGCCATACGGCTCGCGCCGGCGACGGATTGAAGGGTATCTTTCCATCTTCGGTGTAGACGTAGTCGTCTGCACGGACTTCGGTCGGAGGTATGCTGTCGGTGACGACAGGCTCCGGTTCGAGCGTCTGTGCCATCATTCGAGGTGTGAAGTAGTCGAATGGCACCACCAAAAGTATACACAACACCATCAGCATCACCCTCTCCGGGAGTCGTGTCGGCATTTCGTTACTTTTGTCTCTTTTCATCACTTTATCTCTCCACCACCCCGTGGCGGCAGCTACTCCCTTTCCGGCAGCACCACCCCGAGGAGGTGTTATCTTCCTGTTATTCAAGTGCCTTGATCAGACGGTGTAATTCATCGTCTGAGGCAAATTTTATTGTTATCGAACCGCGTCCGTTGGCGTTGCGCGCGAATTTCACCGGCATGCTGAAACGTTGCGACAATTTGTCGACGATTCCGGCATACGGGTCGTTGGCGGCCTCGGCTTGTTTGCGCTCTTGTTTCTTCCCTTCGGCGATCTCGCGAGCCATCTTTTCGACGGCTCTCACCGAGAGACCCTCTTTGAGAATCTTCTTATAGAGGCGTAACTGCTCTTTAGGTTCGGTCACTGCCAAAATGGCGCGGGCATGCCCCATGTCGATAAGACGGTCGCGGAGCCCGAGCTGGATCTCTGCCGGCAGTTTGAGCAGACGGAGATGGTTGGCGATGGTGGCACGATTCTTGCCGAGACGTTCCGACAGGCGTTCTTGAGTCAGCGAGTAGGTGTCGATCAGCTTCTTAAACCCGAGCGCTACCTCTATCGAGTTGAGGTCTTCGCGCTGGATATTTTCGATCAGCGCCATTTCGGTCATCTCAGAGTCTGAGACGGTGCGGATATAGGCCGGCACAGTAGTGAGCCCGGCGCGAGCTGCTGCTCGCCATCTTCTCTCTCCGGCGATGATCTGATAGTTGCCGCTGTCGGTGAGACGCAATGTAAGAGGCTGCACGATGCCCAACTCCCGGATAGAGGTGGCCAACTCATTGAGGCTCTCTTCCGAGAAGGTGCGTCGCGGCTGATCGGGATTGGGCACTATTCGCGCTATATCGATTTCCGATATCGCCGAACTCCCATCCGTGCGTATCTCTCCCATGCTTATCAGGGAGTCAAGCCCACGGCCTAATGCATTCCTCTTCTCTTTCATCTCTTTTTCCTGTTTCTGGTTCGTAGTTCTTTCGATAACTGTGTGTAGGCGATAGCGCCACGCGAATCGGGGTCATACAAGATGACAGGCAGTCCGTGACTCGGCGATTCCGACAACTTGATGTTGCGGGGAATCACTGTCGAGAACACCATATCTCCGAAGTGCCCTTTAAGTTCTTCGAATATCTGATTGGCGAGACGAAGACGGGCATCATACATCGTGAGCAGGAAGCCTTCGATCTCGAGTTGCGGACGGAGGCGTGTCTTGATGATTCTCACGGTGTTGAGGAGCTGGGCGATACCCTCCAAGGCGAAATATTCCGCCTGCACCGGTATTAGCACCGAGTCGGCTGCGGTCAGGGCATTCACCGTGATGATGCCCAGCGACGGGCTGCAGTCTATAAGTACATAATCGTAGTCATCTCTAACGCTCTCGAGCACTCGCGACAGTGTTCGCTCCCGGTCGGGACGGTTCATCAATTCGACCTCGGCGCCGACCAAGTCGATGCGTGAGGGAATGATGTCCAGACCCTTGATTTGGGTGTGCATTATCGCATCGGGTGTGGGATATTCGTCGATCAGACATTCATAGATGGTAGCATCCGTATCGGTCGGCTCTACCCCTATACCTGATGTGGCGTTGGCTTGCGGATCGGCATCTACCAGCAACACACGCTGCTTGTCCGTCGCCAAACAAGCCCCAAGATTGAAGGCTGTCGTGGTCTTACCCACGCCACCCTTCTGATTTGCTATTGCTATTACTTTTCCCATATTAGCGAAATAATCCACAAAAATAGTGATTTTTTGTGGATTATCCGAATGTTAGTGTTAAAATCGACTTTTTTTGTCGCCCAATTTTTATCAAAAAATGTTAATTCTTTTCTCCGGGATATATTGTTTGTGTAGAGATAATACTCTTCGTAGTAGGCTGTCAACTTAATTTTTCTGTGGCTTCGCGGATGCGTTTCATCGCTTCGCGGATGTTGTCGTCGGAGGTGGCGTATGAGAGGCGGATATGTCCGTCGGCGCAGAATGCCGCTCCATCCACACATGCCACATGCGCCTCTTCGAGCAGATACATCACATAGTCGCCGCTCGAGGTGATGACCTTCTCGCCCACTTTCTTGCCAATCAGAGCCTTGACATCGGGGAGAAGGTAGAATGCCCCTTCCGGCTGATTGCATCGCCACCCCGGTATTTCGGTGGCCAATTGATAGATAAGTCGGCTGCGACGCTCGAATGCTTTTCTCATCTCTTCGACACAGGTCTGATCGCCGTTGTAGGCTGCTTCTGCCGCCTTTTGGGCTATTGATGATGCGCCTGAGGTGTATTGACCTTGAAGTTTGGTCACTGCTTTGGCGATCGCCGCAGGGGCGGCCATATAGCCGATGCGCCAGCCGGTCATGGCGTAGGCTTTCGATACGCCGTTGATCAGGATGGTGCGTTCTTTCATTCCCTCGAGAGTAGCAAAACTCTTCACTCCTCCGCGGAAGTTGATGTGTTCGTAGATCTCGTCCGAGAGGATGATGATCTCGGGGTGACGACGCAACACTTCTGCCAGTGCTTCCAATTCTGTCTCACTATAGACAGATCCGGTAGGATTGCAGGGAGAGTTGAGCATCAGCACCTTGCTGCGAGGTGTGATGGCTTGCTCGAGTTGCTCGGCAGTAATCTTATAGTCATGCTCGGCAGTGGCTTCGATAGTGACGGCTACACCCTCGGCGAGTTTCACCATCTCGACATACGATACCCATGCCGGGGTGGGGATCAGCACTTCATCTCCCGGATCGACCACGGCCAATAGGGCGTTGGCAAGCTCTTGCTTGGCTCCGTTGCCCACCACGATCTGTGTCGGCTCGTAGTCCAAGCCATTCTCACGGCGAAGTTTGTCGCAGATGGCGCGGCGCAATGATTCATAACCTGCCACTGCCGTGTAGCGCGAATAGTTCTCGGCGATGGCGCGTTGTCCCGCCTCTTTGATGTGGGTGGGGGTGTCGAAGTCCGGCTCTCCCGCCGACATGCCGATGATGTCTACTCCTGCTGCTCGCAGTTCGTTGCTCTTCTGCAACATAGCCAGTGTGGCTGATGTCGATAGATTGTTGATTCTCTTGGAAATTAGATTCATTATCTTTGCTGTTTATTGAGTTTTGTTATTCTCCGATCGATTCGATCTTGGGCACTATCAGTGTGATCGTGGTGTTGGGATCGAGTCGGTGACCTCCCTCGAAGTCTACGGCTTGGCTGTAATGCTCGAGATATTCATCTTTGCAGTTCACTACATCATCTTGTGTGCCGAAGAAGGCTGTCACCTGGTCGGAATTATCCTTGTTTTTGCCGATGATGCCAAATTTTGGATCGAATTGCTTAGCCTCTAATGCTTCATATTTCTTTACGAGTTTGGCGCTGACTTCGAAGTCGGTGGCGCCATCCTGGCGAGGATTGTGGAAGGGGAGTCGCTGTCCGATCTTTTCGCTCATGTGTCGGGAGACATGGAATGCGGGATTGATCAGAATGCGGTGGAATCCCCGGAACATCTGGGCGAACATGCCACCCATAGATGTGCCGACGATGATGGCATCGGGTCGTAACATGGATGCCAAGCGTTTGAGTTGTGTCATCGCCACTTCCGGCTGGATGGCTATATCGGGTGAGATTACCTCATATTTGGAGAGTGTGCGTCTCAATCGTTGAGCTGTGGTCGATTGTCCCGATGAGGAGAGCCCATGTAGATAGACCACTTGTCGCTTTTTACCGCTGTCTTTGCTCATTTTTAACCGATTTAGTATTGTTTTTTTTATCTTTAAAGTTTGCTGTATCGATGTTTTTCTCCGATTTTATCGAAGTTTTTAGCCACCTATATCAGTCGCATTGTTTCTTCGCCATCGGGGTCTCCTGCCAGATGTAGATCTTGTCGGAGGGGCGTACCTTCTCCGGCACGGGCATAGAGAAGAGTTGACCTTTAGTAACTTTCTCCACCGGCTTGAGGTCGAATCGGAGTTCCTCGACTTTCATGATCAGAGCTCCGGTGGTAGGACCTGAAATCACGATTTCATCGCCGATTTTCAACTCTCCGGCTTCGAGGAGAAACTCTCCTACGCCGAGACGTGAGAAATATCGGATGGCCTTGGCGGCATATTGCTTGACGCGTGTTGCCGACGATCCATATTTCGAGCTCCATTCGCCGAGTCGTTGTCCCATATAATATCCGTTCCAGAAACCGCGGTTGAACACCTTGGCAAGTCTCTCGTCCCACCGAGCCACCATCTCTTCGCTATATGTTCCGTCGCAGATGGCTTGAAGCGCCTCTGAATAGCATGCCACTGTCTCGGCTACATATTCAGGACCTCGAGCCCTCCCCTCGATCTTGAAGACTCGGACTCCGGCGTCGACCATCTTGTTGAGGAAATGGATCGTCTTCAGGTCTTTGGGCGACATGATATATTGATTCTCGATGTCAAGTTGCTCGCCGGTCTCGCGGTCGGTGACCTGATAAGCCCGGCGGCAGATCTGATTGCATGCTCCCCGATTGGCTGAGGAGTTCATCTCGTGGAGGCTGAGGTAGCATTTGCCACTTACAGCCATGCAGAGTGCTCCATGACAGAACATCTCGAGACGAACATCCTTCCCTCCGGGGCCTTTGATACCCCTTTGGCGAATCTGTCGCGTTATTTCGCTGACTTGGTCCATGTTGAGTTCGCGTGCCAAGACCATCACGTCGGCAAATTGGGAGTAAAATGATACTGCTTCGGTGTTGGAAACATTGACTTGTGTCGATATATGCACCTCCTGCCCGATGGATCGAGCATATAGTATAGCCGCCATGTCGGAGGCTATAATGGCGGAGATGCCGGAGGCTTTGGCACGGTCGATGATGGTGCGCATCAGTTCCATATCCGAGTCGTAGATTACGGTGTTGACCGTAAGATAGGTCTTCACTCCATGCTCGGTGCATAATGCGGCTATCTCGGCCATATCATCGGCAGTGAAATTGGCGCTCGACCGTGACCGCATATTGAGTCCTTCGATGCCGAAATACACTGCATCGGCACCCGCTTTGATGGCGGCTGCCAATGATTCGCGACTCCCCACCGGAGCCATTATTTCAAAGTCTTTCCTATTCATTGGGGCGTTGTGTTTTTGTGTTCTCCTTCGGTTGAACTCGATGCGGCAGAATCTTTGCCGGCTATATAATAGGTCACTGCTCCGAAGGTGAGTGATTTCCATTTGCAGTCGGAGAGTCCCGCCTCAGACATGATGGCGGTCATTGCCTCGCGTTGGGGCGCCGCCGCAATGCTCTCCGGCAGATAAGTATAGGCGCGAGAGTCTCCCGAGACTACTCTTCCGATCAGAGGGATGATGCAACGGGTATAGAACTGATATAACCATAATGTCAAACCCCGCCGGGGTCGGGAAAGTTCGATGATACATAACTTTCCTCCGGGGCGCAACACGCGAGCCATCTCCGCCAATCCTCGGCTGAGATGCTCGAAGTTACGCACTCCGTATGCCACTGTGATCAGATCGAAACTATTGTCGTCATAGCGGAGATCGAGCGAGTCTCCCTGCTCGAATGTGATGCTTTTTTGCCCGTTTTGATCGAGTTTTTTCAGCTTCTTCTCTGCGATGCGCAGCATCCCCTCGGAGAGATCGACACCCTTGATGCGAGAACGGGGAAAACGTCGATAGAGCTCGAAGGCTATGTCTCCCGTGCCGGTGGCTATATCGAGAATATCATAACCGACATGGGCACTCATCTGCTTGGTGGCGACATTCAGAGCATGCCTTTGCCATAGTCGATGTAGCCCGAAGGTCATCGCCAGGTTCATAAAGTCGTAGGCGGGCGCAATCGAGTCAAACATCTCTTCGACTTGCTCGCTCTTGGCGCGGCTGTCGTCATAGGGATGGATCAACTCGGCTCCCGTGAGCCGATCTTCGCTCTGTTCCTTCTCTTTGTCGCTCATTTCCGTGAGTTGTCCTTTCTTTTCGATTTTATCGAGGTTTTTTATTCTATGCTATTTCGCATTTTGCCGATTTCATCGGGGATTTTCATGCCTCTTTCCACTACTTTTTCAAGTCTTTGAAATAGCTGCGGCGGCGACGATGTTGACGTGTCTCGAAATATCCCCATTGACTCTGTACCTTTGCATTAGTCTCAAGCTCGGGGTTAGATTCGGCATACTTGAAGCCCTTCTTCTGGTAGTAAGGGATAAGGTCTTGGAACAGCAACGCATTCACACCCTTGTTTTGATAGGATGGATGGGCTGCCACGAGGAGGAGATCCACGCGGTCGTTCTTACCCTTGATGCCCTTCAGCAGGTGATACCACCCGAAGGGGAAGAGTTTTCCTCTCGACTTCTGAAGCGCACGGCTCATCGAGGGCATCGAGATGCCGACACACACCAACTTCTCCTCGCTGTCGACGATCAGTGTCACCAAGTCAAGATCGAGCAGATCGAGGTAAATGTTTATATAGTGGTCGATCTGTCGCTGTGTCAGCGGTGAGTATTGATAAAGATCTTTGTATGCCTCGTTGATGAGCTCGAAGAGGGCGTGACCATATTTCTCTTTGAGAAGTTTACGGCTCTTGAACTTCAGAACTTTGAGACCGAATTTCTTCTTGACGATCTCAGCGATACGCTCGTATCTTTCGGGGATTGCGTCGGGGACACCCATTTGGAACTCGATCCAGTCAGATTCCTTAGTATAACCGAGGCGCTCCATGTGGGCTGGGTAATAGGGGTAGTTGTATATAGTCGCCATGGTCGACAACTCTTCATATCCCTCTACGAGCATACCCTCCTGATCGAGGTCGGTAAAGCTGAGAGGACCGATGACACGGGTCATACCCTTGCTGCAAGCCCAATCTTCGACAGCCTTGAGCAGAGCTGCCGACACTTCATTATCATCGATGAAATCGATAAAACCGAAGCGGGCATTGGTCTCATTACTCTTGGCGTTGACCTGCTTATTGATGATTCCGGCGATGCGGCCCACAGGCTTGCCGTCGCGATATGCCATGAAGAGGACTTGATCGCAAAAATCAGCCGCTGGGTTGCTCGCCGGGTTGAGAGTGTTGATCTCATCCAATACAAAGGGTGGAACATAATATTCATTACCCTTGTATAGATCGATCTGGAATTGTATAAATGCCTTAAGATTTTTCTTTGTAGGCTTGATTTCTCGAATTTCTACCATTTATTTAAGTGTAAGCCAGATAAGAAGCATCACCATCAGTGTGATGAATGCAATTAGAAGATAGTATATTTGAGCCGAACTGCGGCGCTCGATGGCGAGCTGCAGGTCGGTGATAGTCGAGTATAGATTGCTCTCTACACAGTTGTTGGCAATCCGGCGGAGACGTGGCAAGGAGGTGGGAAGATGGTCCAACACTTCGTTGAGGATCTTGCCATAGTTCTTGATATCTTCGGTAGTGTCGTGCTGCGAGAGTTTCGACTGCTGGTCATATCCTACATTGATCAGCTTGAGATTCTCATTATACTCGGTGAAAATGATGGTCTCCGGGGTGATCGGATTGTGGGCTATATGATTCTCCTGGATATACTCCATGGCATAGAGCAGTTGGGTCTGGAGACGATCCACTATCTTGGGCGTGAGTCGCTTCTCATCGATGAGTCTGCGCAAGGAATATCCATACACGTCGTCGGTGATGATAGCCATGCCGACTCCGGGTACATCCTCAAAGTCATTGACCATCACGATGTTGGGATGAGACAGGTTATAGCGTGTCTCAAATTCCTGGTTGAGCATCTCTTGATACTCCTGTTGCTCTGCATACTCCGGTTTGAGAGCTTTGAGCATAACCCATTTGCCATGCTTGCGCACGGTATATACGTTATAATACTTCTCCTCCCATTCCGGCAGAAGGGTCAGATCCGACCACTTGCCTGTCGGGTCGTTGATAGGAATCTTTTTCTCTTCTTTGCTTACGTATGCTTTGCTTTGATCCACGTCTGATTGGTTTTATGTGATAGATTATTGTTGGTTGCCTCGCAGAGGAGGACTCTTCTTGATGTTCATATCAGTCGATGATGTCGAAGCCGCAATATTTGCGGAGACATTCCGGCACGATGATACCCTCGGGGGTCTGATTATTTTCGAGGATTGCAGCCACGATGCGGGGCAGAGCGAGTGCCGAGCCGTTGAGGGTGTGGCAGAGGTGGGTCTTCTTGTCGCTGCCACGATAGCGGCATTTCAGTCTGTTGGCTTGGTAGCTTTCGAAGTTGGATACCGACGACACTTCGAGCCATCTCTTCTGAGCGGCGCTCCACACTTCGAAGTCGAAGGTGATGGCGGAAGTGAAACTCATATCGCCGCCACAGAGACGCAAGATATGCCAAGGAAGTCCAAGCTTATCGAGCAGTCCCTGCACATGGTCTTTCATCTCTTCGAGTGCAGCGTAGGAATTTTCCGGCTTCTCGATGCGCACGATCTCTACCTTGTCGAATTGATGGAGACGGTTCAAGCCTCTCACATCCTTGCCATAGCTGCCGGCTTCGCGACGCCAACAGGGTGAGTAGGCGCAATTCTTCTTGGGGAGTTCATCTTCTGCCAAGATTACATCGCGATAGATGTTGGTCACAGGCACTTCGGCTGTCGGTATCAAGTAGAGGTTGTCGAGATTGACATGATACATCTGCCCCTCCTTGTCGGGCAACTGACCTGTGCCATAGCCGGATGCTTCATTCACTGCAAAGGGGGGCTCCACCTCGATATATCCGGCTTTCCAAGCCTCGTCGAGGAAGAATTGTATCAATGCTCGTTGCAAGCGGGCACCCTTCCCGACATAGAAGGGGAAGCCGGCGCCTGTCACCTTGACACCGAGTTCGAAGTCGATGATGCCATATTTCTTGGCAAGATCCCAGTGGGGGAGTGCATCTGCCGGAAGGTCGGGCATGACGCCACCCTCTTTCTCCACCACGTTATCTTCAGCGGTCAATCCCTCGGGCACTGCCTCGCAGGGCATATTGGGCACGGTCAGAAGGAGATCGCGCATCTCCTCTTCACACTCTGCCAGACGGTCTTGAAGTTTCTTGGTGTTTCCTTTGAGTTCAGCCACTCTGGCCTTGGCGGCATCGGCTTCATCCCTTTTACCCTCTTTCATCAGGGCGCCAATCGAGGAGGCAAGTTTCTTCAGCTCTGAGGCATCGCTTTCGGTGGTCTGTTGAAGCTTGCGTCGTTCGGCGTCGATATCCAGGATTTTGTTGATGATTTCTTTGCCGTCAAATCCCTTTACGGCAAGGCGTGCGATCACATATTCGGGATCTGCTTTTATAGTCTGTAGAGTCAGCATTGTGGATATTGAGGAGAGTGTTTAGTTGGTTGGTATCTGTGAGATCAATTATTGAGGAGTTGTTTCACCGCTTCGGAGATGGCGCGACCCTCGGCGCGGCCGGCGAGACGTTTGCTTGCCACACCCATCACCTTGCCCATGTCGCGAGGCCCGGAGGCTCCGACCTCGGTGATTATGGCCTTCAACTCGGCTGCCAATTCGTCGGCTGTGAGTTGCTTGGGAAGATATTCCTCCAGAACACTCGCCTCAGCCAATTCGTTCTCAGCCAATTCGGGTCGATTGTTTTCTTCATAAATTTTGGCGCTTTCTTTGCGCTGTTTCACCATCTTAACGATGATCTTGACTGCGGTCTCATCGCTAAGTTCGCCATTTGCTCCCTTTGCCGTCTTAGCCTCAAGAAATTCCTTCTTGGCGCCTCGGAGAGCCTCAAGACGCACTCTTTCGCGGGCAAGCATCGCTTTCTTGATGTCCTCGCTTACTTGATCAAAAAGATTCATATATCGTTCTTTTTATAACGTTTTTGCTGTTTATTATTCATATCATAGAGCATACACACCCTCACATGGATGTCTTTTTATGACATGAAGATGAGTTAACACATTCTTTAACTTGCAAATTTAAGAAAAATTTTTGTAAAACACCCCTATTTGTCCCATTTTTATTGAGAGCGTGTTCTGAGCATGCTCGTTTTTATTATAAGAACGCGCTCTATGATAGAACGCGCTCTCGCTTTGTTATTTGTAATTGGCTATCAGAGGGTGTAGGAGGTCAGTTCGGCATGACTCTTGTGCAAATCGCGTTCTGCCGACATCGCTTTGTCTATGAATTGATAATAGATCGAGGCTTGTCTCAGATAGTCTAACACCGAGATTTCGCCGACATCAAGTGCTCGCTTCAGATATTGTGAGTTGTCGGCTTCGGTCAGTGCTTTGCGATAGGTAAGGGCACTCTCGTTGAGTCCTAAAACTCTCTGATAGAGGATGTTCAACTGCCCATAAAATTGGATCTTGGCATCCTCTTGGCGTGCCTCTGCTGCCGCTACTGCCGCCTTCGCTTGCTTCACCCGGTTGCGTGTGCTCCATAGCGGTATCGATAGCCCCAAGGAGATGCCTTGATAGTGCTCGCCCTGTGTCTTCTCAAGCATATAGCCGACGCTGAGCGAGGGGAGATTGAGCGAACGACTCAGCGACACTTGCTGCTTGTTCATCTCTATCTCGCTCCTGACGTATGCCAAGACCGGGTTCTTCCGCTCGCTCTCGGCATACCAACTGTCGAAGTCGATCGGCAATACTATCTCCTCATATTCAGCACAATCGAACGATACCTCCTTGCCTCCGTTCATCTGCTCAAGAGTGGCCAATGTGGCTTTACGCTCTGTCTCGATCTCCTGAATTTCGGCCGCTATCGCGATCTGCTCCAACTGCACGCCATTGTAATCGACGATCGTGCCGGTGCCGCCATCAAGTTTTCGCTTCTCTGCCGTCGCGATGCTGTCGATGGTCTGTTGTCGCAGACATAACTCTTGCCTCATCCGGTTGTAATAGATCATATCGATAAGAAGCAACTTCGCCTGAGTGAGAGTGTTGATGCGTTGCGACTCATACTCCCATCTCAACATCTCATTCTTGCGGTCGGCCACCTTCCCTTTCATGCCCGATATCGTAGGGAGGTCGAGTGTCTGACTTACGCTGACATCGATACGATTGCCGATAGGGGAGGGGTGTCCCCAGAGATAGTCAAATCCAACTTCCGGATCCGACAGATAGATGTCGGTGCGGTTGGCAAGTTGATCTGCCTCAATCCCGGCACGCAATGCTGCCAGCGACGTATTGTTCGACTCAATCGATCGCAATACTTCCTGCATTTTCTCTTGCCCCGACAGCGGATATGCCGCCATAAGAGCTATTATCGTAAAGAAAACTTTCCTTATCATATTTCCTTGTCGTTTATTTCCATGTCTTTTATCTCGGGTTGAACCTCCTTGCGGCGGCTAATGATCAGATAGATCACCGGGATCACAAACCCATTGAGCAGTGTCGATGTGAAGAGGCCACCCAAGATCACTTTCGCCATCGGGCTTTGAATCTCATTGCCGGGGAGATCGCCCCCTACCACCATCGGTATCAGTGCCAAGGCGGAGGTCAGTGCTGTCATCAAGATCGGGTTGAGTCGGTCGGCAGATCCTCTCTTCACACTCTCCATCACGCTATATCCTTCACTCCGAAGATCGTTATAGCGCGAGATCAGCAACATACCATTGCGAGTGGCTATGCCGAAGAGGGAGATGAAACCGATGATTGCCGGGATGCTCACCACGCCGTTGGTGAGTCTGATCGCCAAGATGCCGCCGATCAGCGCCAAGGGGAGATTGATCAGCACTACTGCCGACTGCACGCCGCTGCGGAACTGATTGTAGAGTAGCAAGAAGATCACTAAAATGGCAAAGATCGATGCGATCATCAGCGTGCGAGATGCACTCTGTTCGCTCTCGAATTGGCCACCATACTCGATGTGATAACCCTCAGGGAGTTTCACCTTCTCATCCACACGCTCTTGGATATCGTTGACGACGCCACGCAGGTCGCGTCCCGCCACATTTGCCGAGATTACTATCTTGCGCGACACATTCTCGCGATTGATCGTGTTCGGTCCCATAGCCGAGCGGACGTCGGCGATATTGCCGAAGGGCACTTTGACACCCCCGGCATCCACACTCATCTCGCGGATACGATCGGCAGTGGTACGACTCTCTTCGCCGACTTTCAGCACCAAGTCGAAGGCTTGGTCTCCTTCATATACTTGCGACACAGCTTCGCCTGCCAACAGAACGCTCACCATCTCGGCAAATTCCGGCATCGTGATGCCATACTTGCCCAGCATGTCTCGCTTTGGCTCTATCTTGAGTTGTGGACGCTCCACCTGCTGCTCTACATTGAGATCGGCGATGCCATCTACATCGGCGATAGACTCTTTGATCTGATTGCCCAGGGCATACATGCGATTCAGATCGCTGCCGAAGAGTTTGATAGCTATGCCGGCTTGTGTCCCCGACAGCATCGCGTCGATGCGGTGGGTGATCGGCGCTCCTACCTCTATGTTAACGCCCGGAATCTCTTTGAGCTTATGACGCACCTCTTCGAGCACCTCATCCTTCGAACGCCCCTCCAACTCGAAGGGGGCTTCGATCTCTGAGGTGTTAACACCCAAGGCATGCTCGTCGAGTTCGGCGCGACCTGTCTTGCGTCCCACCACCTTAATCTCCGGTATGCTCAGCAACGCCTCTTCGGCTCGCTGTCCGATACGGTTGGATTCTTCCAATGAGATGCCCGGAAGTGTGTTCACGTTGATGGTAAATGACCCCTCATTGAATGGTGGCAAAAAACTGCGACCCAAGGTGAAGAAGAGCACTAATGCCACTACGAGTGCCGCGCCGGTAGTCCCGAGCACCATGCGTCGATGGCTCAATGCATATTCCAAGGCTCGAAGATACACATCCTTCAATCTGCGAGACACAAGCGGCTCTCGCTCCGGACGATCTTCAGTTCCCCTCTTTTCTTTGCCCAGAAGATAACTGCAAAGCACCGGAGTCACTGTCAATGCCACCACCGTCGATGAACAGAGTGCCACGATGAAGGCTATCCCTAATGGCACCAACATCCTACCCTCCATGCCGGTCAGAAGGAAGAGGGGTGTGAAACTCGCTATGATGATAAGTGTAGAGTTCAAGATCGGCATTCGCACTTCGCGCGAAGCATCAAAGATCACATCCTTGACCCTACGGCGTTCTCCCTCAGGAAGTTGCCTATTCTCGCGAAGCCGCTTGAATACATTCTCCACGTCGACTATCGCATCATCCACCAGCGAACCGATGGCGATGCACATGCCGCCGAGACTCATCGTATTGATGGTGAGCCCCATCAATTTGAGTGCCAATATGCTCGACACCAACGAGAGGGGTATTGCCACCAAGGAGATCACCGTGGTGCGAGTGTTCATCAAGAAGAGGAAGAGCACTATCACCACGAATATGCCACCCTCCCAGAGCGATTTCTTGACATTATTGATCGAACTTTCGATGAATCGAGATTGGCGGTAGACGTCTGTATTTAGTTTGACATCGGCGGGTAACGTCTTGCTCACATCTGCCAAGGCTCGGTCCAAATCCTTGGTCAGATCGATCGTGCCGGTGTTGGGCTGCTTGGTGACTGTCATGATCACCGATGGCTTCCCATTGTAGGATGCCTCTCCCATCTTCGGGAAGCTATTTCCCACCTTCACTTCAGCCACACTGCCGAGATAAATCGGTGTGTCTCCCACCTTCTTGATCAGCACCTTGGAGAGCTGTTCGATGCAATCGGTAGAGATCACTCCTCTCACGATATATTCATTGCCATATTCATAGAGGATACCTCCCGACACGTTGCGGTTCATATCCTGCACCGACCCGTACACCTCATTCAGCCCGACGCCATAATGCTTCATCTTGTCGGGGTCGAGCAGGATCTGGTATTCCTTGATTTCGCCTCCCAACACAGCGACTTGAGCCACACCTCCCGTGGCGAGCAGTCGTGGACGTATTCTCCAATCGGCAAGTGTGCGTAGCTCTTGCATCGACGTGCTGTCGGCGGTGAGCGACACGAACATCAGTTCGCCCAATATCGAAGATTGTGGCCCGAGTGTCGGCGTGCCGATATTCTTGGGAAGACGGTCTTGGATCGTCGCGATCTTCTCCGAGACTATCTGGCGCGCTCGATAGATATCCGTGCCCCAGTTGAATTCTACCCACACCACAGAGAAGCCGGTGGTGGATGATGAACGTACTCGTCTCACATCCGTAGCCCCATTAACTGCCGTCTCCAAGGGGAAGGTTACCAGACGCTCCACCTCCTCGGGAGCCATGCCATTGGCTTCGGTCATCACCACTACGGTCGGCGCATTCAGGTCGGGGAAAACATCCACCTCCATATTATAGGCGGTGTAGACACCCCCGATCATCAGCAAGATCGAGCAGATCAGCACCAATAGCCGATTGTCTAACGAGAATCGTATTATCTTGTTTAACATCCTTCTCTCGATTTTTTAGTGTTGATGATTATGCCCTTCGGGGATGATGCCGGAGGCTGATGCCAATTTCACTTGATAGGCACCCCGGGCCACTACCTGCTCTCCGGCCTTAAGCCCGCTTACTATCTCGACACGCTCGCCATTGTCTTGGCCAAGTGTGACTTCTCGCTTCATAAAGGCACCCTTCTCGCCCTTCACCTGCACATAGACATGATAGATGCCCTGATCCTCCACTATGGCACTCTTCGGCAGCGAGATCACACCCTTACGAGGCTGTGTGAGAAGATAGACCTCGACATACGATCCTGCCACAAA
Source organism: Bacteroidales bacterium (assembly GCA_004553095.1). Lineage (GTDB taxonomy): Bacteria > Bacteroidota > Bacteroidia > Bacteroidales > Muribaculaceae > Lepagella. Next base: position 1,188 of record SFMJ01000009.1, on the reverse strand, counting down.
TTCTCCGATATTGTCGAACTCGAAGGTCATCGGCAGATAGTAACTATCTTCGCTTGTGGTCTTGCCGTAGGAGACGATCCTGCCATTCAGCTCGGAGAGTTTATAGACCTTATCCTCGTAGGAGGGTCGGAAATTGGCGCTCCCTACATTCTTCAGATATTTATAGTCCTTCTCCGGAACTTCAGCCCGAAGTTGGAGGCGGCGATTCTGCGACACGATGGCTATCGGATCGCCCACCGACACGTATGCCCCTTGCGCCACAATCAGACTCTTGATATATCCTCCCATCGGTGTGCTTACTGCCACTCCTCCGGCTGTGAGGTGTCCCGTCTGTGCCTCATATATCATCTTGGCGGTCTCATATTGCATCTTGATCTGTTCGAACTCCTTGACCGAGATGATCTTATCTTTCACCAATTCGTTGGCGCGGTCATATTCTCGTTTGGCTGCCTCATATTCGATCTTTGCCTTGATCGCCGGGTCGCCATCTTGAAGTTTCTTGGCGGAGATGGTGACCAAGGTCTGTCCCGCACCGACGGCTGTCCCCTCGGTGATCGAGGTGTTAACGTAATTTACTATGCCCGAGGCTGTGGCGGCGATGGTTTGTTCATCGCCTGTGGGGGAGATAATCTTGCCTCCCACTTTGACAACATTGCGGAAGTCTCCCGGTGTCACCGTTTCCACTACGACTCCACCCTCTTCCATCTGATGCTCGTCGAGCACGATCTCTTCAGCGTGATGATGCTCCCCCTCATGATGCTCTTCGTGGGAGTGTCCGCAACCGGTCGGCAATATCGTAGCCATTGCCGATAATAGATAGATAGTTATGCGATTTGATTTCATGGTTGATGATTGATGTTTTATGATTCTATTCTCTATATGCCGAATGTATCCCTGTCTATACACAAATGTATCCCTATCTTTACACAAGGATATGCACATCGTTAGCGAACATACAGCCCGCTTGCGATTGCTTCGGAATCATCTGTCGATCGCTGCGATCGAACTCTATAGCGCTATGGGTGGTGCCCGCAGGGAGATGACCCTTACTCCCCTGCATGGCTTGTAGAAGATCCGATATGGATCTATGTGTGTTTCCTCCCGATCGGGACTTTCAAGGCTTGTCTGATCGGATATTATTGATATTAATATGGGATAGTCGACAATCCGGAGATGTGTGATGTTTGA